>WTKI01000379.1 GCA_011524425.1 Altererythrobacter sp.
TTGCTTCTGGTTCGGGAGACGTTTCTGCAAAATCGGCTGCTTCTGCCACGGTTGCCCGGATGCCCTTATCTATGGCTTTTAACTCTTCTTCGGTCTTCCCTTTTTCAAGCAGAACTTTCTTGAGCCCTTCGATAGGATCACGTGTCTCGCGCATGTCCTGCACTTCATCGCGGCTCCGATATTTGGCTGGATCGGACATAGAGTGACCGCGATAGCGATAGGTGTTGCATTCCATCAGAACCGGTCCGCGCCCTGCCCGCACATGTTCAAATGCGATTTCAGCGGCCCCGCGCACTTCCAGCACATCCATGCCGTTCACGTCCATGCCGGGTATGCGAAAGGCTGTTCCGCGCCGGTAAAATTCGGTTTCCGCAGACGAACGGCTGACAGCAGTACCCATCGCATATTGGTTGTTTTCTACCACGAACACGATCGGCAGGTTCCACAAGGCAGCCATGTTGAATGTCTCGTAGACTTGACCTTGGTTGGCAGCACCATCCCCAAAATACGCAAGGCACAGCCCGCCATCTTCGTTGTATTTGTGCGATAGGGCGAGGCCACCGCCTAAGGCGACTTGCGCTCCAACAATGCCGTGCCCGCCATAGAACTTATGCTCCGTGCTGAACATGTGCATGGAGCCGCCCTTCCCTTTCGAGATGCCGGCTTGCCGCCCGGTCAGTTCAGCCATGATGACTTTAGGATCAATGCCATAGGCAAGCATGTGTCCGTGATCACGATAGCCTGTGATCACGCTGTCCTTGTCATTATCCAGCGCGCTCTGAAGGCCAATAGCGACAGCTTCCTGGCCGATATAGAGGTGACAGAAGCCGCCGATAAGGCCCAGGCCATAGAGCTGGCCGGCCTTTTCTTCGAACCGCCGTATGAGCAACATTTGCTCATAAAAGTGCAGCATCTCATCATCGCTGGCACTATACCGCTTGTTCTTCTCATGCGCTTCCTGCAGCGAATGCAGGACGAATTCGGTGTTTTCCGCAGTCGCCTTTGCTGTGGCGGTTTTGCGGGTCTTCGCTTGCTTTGCCAAGCTTCTGTCCTCGTTGTTTTCTGCCCCGGGGGAGTGGCATCCCTATAGGCGCAAGCACAGGGCAGACGCAACGTAAAGCGCATGTTCTGCATACGAAATCTTGCTGGAGTTTCGCCCAGCTTGTTAGTGAATTTACATGATGCGCCGGGCAATGCCGCTTGGCCTCGCGACCTGTCACTCCTGATCGAGTGTAATCACCACTTCGTCGGGATGAACCATATTCATCTCACGGCGCAACAATTCGCCAACCAAATCGGGATCAGCGGAATTGGGATCGAGTAATTCAACCCGGTTCTTCAATTCGTCGCGCTGTTCAGCCAGTTGCGAAATATGCGCATTGTGCTTTTCAAGCTTTGCGGAATTTTCGCTCCATGCAAGCAGACCTGTGGGGCCGGCAATCGCAAGCCCGGTTAGGAGCAAAAGCCCGCCTAAAGCGAGACCTTGTCTAATCTGTTCTTTTGGCGGCTTGCGCATCAATTTCCCCAAACTCTCTGATAACACAGAATCACAGTTAACGGACAGATTCAAGCGAATTTCTCACCGGAATTGTCGGATTATCTCAACTATGCGACAAAGCGACAGAGCGAAGGAGCATGACGGCCGATGATGAACACTATCGACAACGAATTATCCAGCATGTGGTATAGTTTCGGGCAGGCTATCCCAAGCTTGATGATAGCGTTTCTAATACTTTTGATCACAGGGATCGTCGCTAGCTTCGCGGTAAAAATAGCAGACAAGATAGTTGGCAAAGCGGATTTACGAGCATCTTTGCGCAACCTGGTTGAAACTTTGGTGAAGCTCGGTGTGTGGCTTCTTGGTCTATTTATTGCCGCCATTATTGTGTTTCCAGACCTTACCCCTGCAAGTCTTTTTGCAGGACTGGGTGTTGGCGCTCTCGCGATCGGTTTTGCATTCCAAGACATCTTCGAAAACTTCCTGGCTGGCGTGCTCATTATGCTGCGCGAAAAAATGCGCATCGGGGATGTGATTGAGTGCGAGGGGATTGACGGCGCTGTGGAGCATATCACTTTGCGAGAAACCCATCTGCGGCGGGCCTCGGGAGAACTGACCGTCGTTCCCAATGC
>WTKI01000131.1 GCA_011524425.1 Altererythrobacter sp.
GTTGTATCATTTACCTTCTGATGATGGCGACCGCTTTCCTTGGCTATATGCTGCCTTGGGGCCAGATGTCGCTGCACGGGGCGAACGTGATCATCAACCTGTTTGGTGCGATCCCGCTGGTTGGCGAAGCGATCCAAAGCTGGCTGATGGGTGGCCCTTCTGTGGGCAACCAGACGCTGCAACGCTTCTTCTCGCTGCACTATTTGCTGCCCTTTATGATTGCGGGTGTGGTGATCCTGCATATCTGGGCGCTGCACGTACCAGGCAACAATAACCCGACGGGTGTTGAAGTTCAGGAAACCGAAAAGGACACAGTCCCATTCCACCCGTACTACACGGTGAAAGATGGCTTCGCGATTGTGGTGTTCCTGATCATCTTCGCAGTGTTTGTCTTCTACGCGCCGAATGTTCTCGGTCACGCGGACAATTATATTGAAGCCAACCCATTGGTGACGCCAGCGCACATCGTGCCGGAATGGTATCTCTTACCATTCTACGCCATCCTGCGTGCGATTACGTTTAACATTGGACCCATCGAGGCGAAGCTTCTCGGCGTGATCTTCATGTTCGCCGCGATCGCAGTCCTGTTCATTCTGCCATGGCTCGATACGGCGAAGACCAAGTCCATGCGTTATCGCCCGGTCGCGAAGCAATTCTATCTCGGTTTCGTGGTCGCGTGTTTGCTGCTTGGTTGGTGCGGTGCGTCGAACCCAGATCATCCGATCATCCCCATGGGCGAAGACAAGCTTCTGGTGACCTATACGGATGCCGCCGGCCTTGAGGGGCAGCGCGCCTTCTCCGAGTATGAGCCAGCGGCGCAGTTCCGAGATGAGCAGGTTTCTGCTGGCGGTGTCGCCTCTATGGCGATCGAGAAAGCTCCGGCCTTCAGGTTCATCCATCTGTCTCAGATCATGACGGCATATTATTTCGCTTTCTTCTTGCTGATCTTGCCGATCTTGGGCCTCCGCGAGCGTCCAAAAGGTGAGCCAGACTCCATTCACCAGTCTATTCTTGGACATGATGCGCCGGCAGCGGCGCCAGCCGAATAAGGATACACGGATATGAAACTCTTCCGTCCTCTCCTCGTAGGTCTTGGCGCAGTTGCTCTCGGCCTGACAGCTCACGCCGCAGGGGGTGCAAAACACGCGCATGCGCCTGAGAAAGGCTGGTCCTTTGCGAAAGTGCCTGCGGGCAAGCTCGACAAAGAAAGCGTTCAACGCGGCTATCAAGTCTATCAAGAGGTCTGCGCGGCCTGTCACGGCATGAAGCTTCTTTCTTACCGCAATCTCGGTGAGAAAGGTGGCCCGTTCTACAGCGACGAATATCCGAACGCGAACGACAATCCACTGGTCAAAGCGATCGCGGCAGAAGTCGAAGTTCTCGATCCAAATCCTGATGAGAACGGTGACCCGGTCTACCGTCCAGCAATCCCTGCGGACCAATTCCGCTCGCCTTACCCGAACGATCAAGCGGCGATGGCAGCCAATGGCGGCGCGATGCCACCAGATCTTTCGGTCATTACCAAAGCCCGCGGCCATGGCGCCGAAGGCGATGGCGCATCTTATATCTACTCGCTCCTCACCGGGTACAAAGACGATAAGATCAAGACCAAGGTCGGCGAAGACGGCTTGAACATCAACTATATCGAGTTTGATGAGGGTGAGACCGTCGGCACGCTGACCCAGCCTACCGGTCTTTATTACAATCCATACTTTGCCGGTGACACGACTCCACAATGGGACGGCGATCCACGCCACACCCCGTATGGCGGTTTCCTGGCCATGGCGCCGCAGCTTCCTGATGGCCGCGTCGAGTATATTGACGGCACCGAAGCCACGACCTCGCAAATGGCTTACGATGTCGCCAACTTCCTGCAATGGGCCGGCGATCCAAAGCAAGGTCAGCGGAAGTCTCTGGCTCTGCCCGTGATGGCGTACCTCGTCCTGCTGGCGATCCTGCTTTGGTTCTCTTACAAGCGAATCTGGCGCAAGGTCGCGCACTAAGCGGCTCAACACAGTTCCGTGAATTGACGACCCCGCTCTGGATTGCTCCAAGAGCGGGGTTTTCGCGTTTGGAGCTTGTTTATGTCGAAATGGGTCATTGGGGTGATTGGCGGGTCTGGGCTGTA
>WTKI01000362.1 GCA_011524425.1 Altererythrobacter sp.
GGCGCGGCAACAAACCTTCGACAATATGAGAGCCATCAAAAGGCGGGATTGGCAGCAAGTTGAAGATGCCTAGAAAGACATTGATCAACATGAAATAAAACAGGCCGGTCATAGCAAGATTGACCTCCCCATCGCTGCCGATGATGGAAAACGCTGTCCCTTCCTCCCCAAATCCCCAGACAGGCGGAGCGATCAGCCCAAAGGCGGCTGCTCCAACGGCAGCGAGAAGAAAATTCGATCCCGGCCCTGCCGCTGCAACTGCCATCATTCCAAAGCGCGGGTTGTCGAGCCGATGCGCGTTAACTGGAACTGGCTTCGCCCAGCCGAAAATCGGACCGCCCACTATCGCAAGGAAGCCCGGCACAAGAAGGGTCCCAACCGGATCAACATGCCGGATAGGGTTCAGGCTAAGGCGATTGCGCTCCTTCGCGGTTGGATCACCAAGACAATTTGCTGCCCATCCGTGCGCAACCTCGTGAAAAACGATGGCAATGATCAGCGCCGGAACCAGCACCAGAATAAGGAGAAGAGTATCAGACATGAGGGACAGATAGAGTGCGCAACCGATTTGCGCTAGCGCCGCTTATCCCTTCCACTCATCCCTCAGCATGCCAAACACTGCTGTATCCCGCCGATAACCTGTCCAAGTGACACGGTTTTGCCGCAACACACCTTCTTTCTTCGCGCCAAGCTTCAGAACTGCGGCCTGCGAGCGCTTGTTGCGCGTATCGACCCGCCATTCAATCTTCGTAAAGCCGCAGGAAAATGCATGTTCGATCATCAGCTTTTTCTTGGTCCGGTTGAAATCTGAACCGCGCACAGCAGGTGCGATATAGGTCCCGCCAATCTCGACCACGCCAAAGGGATCAGGGTTTATGAAATTGCTCATGCCAACAACCTTGCCTTCGCGCGTATCAATCACAGCAAAGCGCACCCAATTATCGAGCTGGTGAAAACGCTCCATCGCCTTATCGAAATCGTCACCCAACATATTCACCGGGTAAATATCCCAAATCTCCTGGTCCTCAGCGCACGCAGCGCGCAGCGGCTCCAAATGCCGCTCTGCCAACAGCTCAAGCCGCACGGGGTCGAGCTGCAAAGTCTGACTAAGGGCCGCGGTATCGGGGCTATCCATTGAGTGCTTCTGAGAAATGCTTGCGGCAAAGAGCGACATAGCGATCGTTTCCACCAATCTCCGTCTGCGCGCCTTGTTTGACGGCCTTGCCGCTTTCATCAACTCGTAGGTTCATCGTCGCCTTGCGGCCGCAATGGCACACGGCCTTGAGCTCAACCAAAGCATCCGCAATTCCAAGCAATGCGGCAGAGCCGGGAAATAGCTCGCCTTGGAAATCGGTACGAAGCCCATAGCAAAGGACGGGTATCGCAGCTTCGTCCGCCAGCCGCGCAAGCTGCCATACCTGCTCTTTGGTCAGGAACTGCGCCTCATCCACCAAGACGCAATTCAGCGGCTCGACCTTGTGTGACGCCATGACGTCCGCCCACATGTCCGTATCCGGCGCAAAGCGATGCGCATCGGCGCCAAGACCGATGCGGCTTTCAATCGCTTTGTCCTCGCTGCGATCATCCAGCTGCGCGGTCCACAGCATCGTCGTCATCCCGCGCTCACGGTAATTGAAGTCCGCTTGCAGCAGCGTGGTTGATTTGCCGGCATTCATGCTGGCGAAGTAAAAATAGAGCTTAGCCATGGATGTGATCTTATGGAGCTGTGCGCATCGATGCCAGCGAACTTATCGATCCTTGCACAGTCAAGCCATGCAGTGCTAGCCATAGTCCTTCGAGGGATAATCAAGGATAACAGGGTTTAGCAGATGGCAGAGGCAACAGCGGCCGGTCAGACCGGCATTCTGGGATGGGTAGAGCGTACCGGCAACAAATTGCCCGATCCGGTTTTCATCTTCTTCTATCTGATCATCGCATTGGTCCTGATTTCCGTGGTCTGTGCGATGCTGGGTGTTTCCGCCTTTCATCCAACCACCATTGACGAAACAACCGGAGGCGCATTGCGGATTGAAGCGGTGAGCCTGCTATCGCCGGACAATATTCAAAGGCTTTGGGTAGAAATGCCGAAGACCTTCACCCATTTCCACCCGCTGGGCTATGTTCTTGTTGTGATGCTGGGTGCAGGCGTGGCTGAACGATCCGGCTTCTTTGCCGCTGGTATGGAAAAAGCAGTCAAAGGAGCACCAAACGCTTTGCTGACCCCCGCAGTCGCTCTGGTCGCAATGCTTGGCAACCATGCGGCAGACGCCGGTTATGTGGTGCTTATCCCGCTTGCAGGAATTCTGTTTGCTGCAGCGGGACGACACCCTCTCGCTGGGATTGCAGCAGCTTTTGCAGGCGTATCTGGCGGCTTTTCTGCTAATATTTCCCCAGGCCAGCTCGACGCTTTGCTGTTCGGCATTACTGAAGAAGCTGTCGCTGCCAGCGCGCTCGACCCGTCTTGGACTGCCAACATTGCAGGCAATTGGTATTTTATTACCGCCATGACCGTCCTGTATTTGCCGATCATTTGGTATGTAACTGATAAAGTGATTGAGCCGCGTCTGGGAGCGTGGACAGGAGGTGCTTATGCTGGTGCCGATACGGATGGCACCGGTCAGGAAACCCACGCACTCGACGATGGACTCGCATCAAAAGGGCTACGCGCAGCGGGCATCGCTGCTCTTTTCGTCGTTGCACTCTGGCTCGCAATGGTGTTCGCGCCGGGCACACCGTTAGTAAACGAAGCAGCGTGCTTGGCTGAAGACGGAACCGCGATCGCAGATTGCTCCATCCATTCAGAACTGCGCCCGCTGTACCAGTCGCTGGTGGCAGCGTTCTTCTTGCTCTTTCTGCTGACCGGCTGGGCTTATGGACGGGCAACGGGTGCGATTAAGACGCACAAGGACCTTGTGAACATGATGGCCGAAAGCATGAAAGATATGGGCTATTACTTGGTCCTTGCCTTTGCCGCAGCACACTTTGTCGCGATGTTTGGTTGGTCCAACCTTGGCTTGATCTCAGCGGTCCATGGCGCAGCCGGCATTCAAGCGACGGGATTACCTTTGCCGATCGTGCTCGGCCTGATGGTCATCTTTGCCGGTATCCTGAACCTATTCGTTGGCTCGGCGAGTGCGAAATGGGCTCTGCTTGCGCCGATCCTTGTCCCTATGCTCATGCTGCTAGGGATCAGCCCGGAAGGCGCCACTGCGGCATACCGGGTGGGCGATAGCGCAACCAACATCATCACGCCATTGATGGTCTACTTCCCGCTGATCCTCGTCTTTGCGCAGCGCTGGGACAAGAATTTCGGCCTTGGCAGCCTCACCGCGATGATGATCCCTTATTCGATCTGGTTGCTAATTTCAGGCGTTATTCTGATTGTCGCATGGATTTACCTAGGCATTCCGCTGGGACCAGATGCTCCGGTGGCTTACTCGTTGCCGGGCACGGGAGGCTAAGACTTAGCTGCCGGCTTCCACATCGTCGCTCAAGTCTCTTGCGACCTTGGGATCCCGCAAAAGCTTCTCGATCCGGTCTGCTTCCTCGAAGCTTTCATCGGAACGGAATTTGAGCTTAGGCGCGAATTTGAGGCCTAAACGCTTGGCAACTTCGCGCTGCAAGTAAGCGGTGTTTTGGCGAAGCGCTTTTACCACTGCGTCTTCCTCTGCGCCCAGCAGCGGCTTCACATAGGCGGTCGCATTGCGCAAATCAGGCGACATGCGGACCTCCGTCACCGCGATATTGGCCGCGCTGACAATATCGTCATGCACTTCCTGCCGCGCGAGCAGTTCGGACAGGATATGCCGCACCCGCTCACCCACTTTGAGGACGCGGACCGACTGCTGTTCAGCGGTAAAATCTTGTCTGCGAGCCATCAGCCGATCTCCTGAGGAGGAGGGACCGGACGGGCGGTGGGAATGGCAGTGGAAGTCGAGCGCGCGAGCACCTGTCCTTCTTCGCTGAGCAATTCCCCTTCCAGAAAGATCACACGCCGACCGCCCCTGACGACGCGCCCTTTGCCAATGATGGTTGACCCTTCTGTCAGAAGACCAAGCAACTGCATCGAAATTTCGAGGTTGAGCGGTGCTTGCTCGCCACCTGTTGCAGAGACGTAAGCGTATCCCATCACATCATCGAGATAACCGGCAACCAGCCCGCCTTGCACACCGCCGCGCCACGTGCACATCTCCGGCTTCACTGTGAAGCGCATGGTAGCTGTGGACGTTTCCTCGTCAAAGCCTAGCAGCTCAGAGCCCAAAAGTGCCGTGTGCGGGGAGCCGTCTTCGCCTGTCCAGTCTCCGGACTTGATCACAATGTCCGCTCACGCTCCTCGACTTCGAAGACTTCAAGATTGTCGCCAGCCTTGATGTCATTCGTGTCTTCAAGAACCACACCGCATTCGAGGCCTGCGCGCACTTCGTCGACATCGTCCTTGAAGCGTCGCAGCGATGCAATGGTGGTCGCTGAAACAATAACATCTTCGCGAGTGAGACGTGCGTGGAGACCTTTGCGGATAACGCCGTCCAGAACCAGCAGGCCAGCTGCTTTGTCTTTCTTGCCTGCAGGGAAGACCTGCTTGACCTCTGCACGGCCAACGACATTCTCGATCCGCTCCGGACCAAGCTCGCCAGCCATTTCCTTCGCGACTTCTTCAGTCAGGTGATAGATGACGTCGTAATACATCATCCGCACATCGTCTTTCTTCACCAGCTCGCGCGCTTTCGCGTTCGGGCGGACATTAAAGCCGATGATTGGAGCGGACGATGCGGAAGCAAGCGTCACATCGCTTTCCGTAATCGCACCGACACCTGCGTGCAGAACGCGGACCTTGATCTCGTCATTGGAAAGGTTGTGCAAGGCATTGACGATGGCTTCAACTGAACCCTGTACGTCTGCTTTGACTACAACCGGCCATTCAATAACATTGGCCGCCAGATTGTTGAACATCGTATCGAAACTGGTCGGAGCGAGCGCTGTGCGTTTCTCCGTCGCTTTTTCCTGACGATATTCAGCCACTTCGCGCGCACGCTGTTCGTTCTCGACAACGGTCAGCTTATCCCCGGCACCTGGCACACCGCCAAGGCCCAGAACCTCAACCGGCATCGATGGGCCGGCTTCCTTGATCTGCTTGCCTTGATCGTTGACGATTGCGCGAACGCGGCCGCTCTCTGTGCCAACAACGAAGGTGTCGCCGCGCTTCAGCGTCCCGCGATTGACCAGAACCGTTGCAACCGGACCACGTCCCTTGTCGAGCTGAGCTTCAATCACTGTCGCTTCTGCATCGCGGTCAGGGCGTGCTTTCAGCTCAAGCAATTCCGCTTGCAGCTCGATTTTCTCCAGAAGCTCGTCCAGGCCTGTCTTCTTCAGTGCAGAGATTTCGACATCTTGCACTTCACCCGACATGCTTTCCACAATCACTTCGTGTTCCAGCAGCCTGGAACGGATGTTGTTAGGATCAGCTTCCGGCTTATCGCATTTGTTTATCGCTACAATCATCGGAACGCCAGCTGCTTTCGTATGGCTGATCGCTTCGATAGTTTGCGGCATGACGCCATCATCAGCAGCGACGACCAACACAACGATATCTGTCACGTTCGCGCCGCGCGCGCGCATTTCAGAGAATGCCGCGTGCCCCGGCGTATCGAGGAATGTGACTTTGCCGCCGCTCTTCGTCTTCACCTGATAGCTGCCGATATGTTGTGTGATACCGCCGGCTTCACCTTTGACGACGTTTGCGCCGCGCAAAGCATCAAGCAGTGAGGTCTTGCCGTGATCGACATGCCCCATGATTGTAACCACAGGAGGGCGAGGCTTTAGCGTCTCTTCCGGATCGACATCTTCGTCGGTCGAAATATCGACATCGGCTTCAGAGACCTTCTCGATGTTATGGCCGAATTGCTCGACAAGCAGTTCCGCAGTCTCTTGGTCGATGGTCTGGTTGACAGTGACCATCATATCGAGATTGAACAGCTCTTTGACGAGGTCAGCGCCTTTTTCACCCATGCGTTTGGCAAGCTCACCAACCGTGATCGCCTCGGGCACAATAACGTCGCGCACCTGCTTCTCACGCGGCTTGGCTGGACCGCCTTGGGCACGACGCTCTTTCTCGCGTGCACGCTTCAGCGCAGCAAGAGACCGCGCTCTACGCCCTTCGTCTTCGTTAAGCGCTTTGGAAACCGTGAGTTTTCCGGAACGGCGTTTGTCCGGCCGTTCGCTCGTGCGCGACTTCTTCTCTTCTTTCTTTTTCTCCGGCCGCTTGGGTTCAGGCCGCGCAACAGGTGTGAATTTGCGTCCGGATGCCGGCTTTGCCTTTTCTTCAACCGGTTCGCCGGCTGGAACGTCAGCTTCTGCCTTAGCTGCGGCAGCGGCTTCTTCAGCGGCACGTTTTTCCGCTTCCTCTTCCGCCTTGCGATTTTCTTCCGCGCGCTTTTTCTCGTCAGCTTTAGCTTTCTTGGCGTTCTGCTCTTCACGCTTGCGCGCTTCTTCAGCCAGCTTCAGCCGTTCTTCTTCAGCTTCGCGTTGGAGCCGCGCGACACGCTCTTGTGGTGTCTCAGCAGGTGCAGCGGCCTTTTTGGGCGCCGCCTTTTTAGGCGCAGCTGCCGGTTTAGGCTCTGCCTTTGCTTCAGGAGCCGGCGGCGCAGGAGGGGGCGCAGGCGGAGTCTCGCCAGGCTTTGTGAGCTTGCGGCGGCGCTTGACCTCAACCGCAACCTTATTGGTCCGGCCATGGCTAAAGGTCTGCTTGACCTCTCCAGGCTGGGCACCCTTAAGACTTAGCGGTTTACGGGCCGGTTTTTTCTCTTCGTCGCTCATCTAGCTCGCTATTCCTTCACGCGTTCAATTCATGTCGTCCGGCATCGTCGCAACCATGCGAAATGCCATCGATTTCAGTCGGTCCTTCCGAACCAAGATAGTTAAGCAGGCGCGCCAATGCCTGTTCGACCCGCAGCGCGGCTGCCGCCTCACCGATCCCTAGGTGAACGACATTTTCGCGGCCCAATGCCACAGACAAAGCATCGCGGTCCAGTGGCAAGACGTTTCCGCGTGCGCCCGTGCCTTCCTGATCACACCCAACGCGCCATGCCTGGTCGAGTTTCTTTCGCCCATCTGCGCTGCTGTCAGAGGCGTGTAGCAAAAGCGCGATGCGGCCTTGCCTTGCTTGTTCAGCGATCCTTTGCGAGCCAAGCACAACATGCCCGCTACGCATTTCCAAACCTAACCGATCAGTCAGGTTGCGGCTTAGCGCTGAAGCAATTCGCACCGTTAAATCTGCCGGAATATTCAGCGCGGCACCTTTAAAAGCGCGCGCCAGCGCTCCTTTGAGTTGCCCTTTGGAAAGCGCTAATTCAAGCACGGATTGGTTCACACCGATCCAGGCGCCTCGCCCGGGAGCCTTGGCATTCGGATCCGGCAACACATCTCCGTCAGGAGAGATGGCCAGACGGAGCAAAGCGGCACGCGGCTGTGTCTCCCCGGAAAGGATGCATCGGCGCTCCGGCTCAGACTTAGTCCGTGCCTTGGGCGCGTCAACGATGTCGGAAGCTACGCGCTCATTGGGTGGAGTCCGCATCGGCGGCCTCCTGAGCTAGCGTGTCTTCGTCTTCGAACCAGTGCGCACGAGCGGCCATGATGATCTCATTGCCTTGCTCTTCGCTTAGGCCATATTCGCCCAGCACACCGCCTTGGTCTTCCTGGCGATTGGACTGGCGACGCATAGGGGGGCCATCTGCATTGCCACGGCGACGAGGTGCTTCGCGCTTTTTCTGAATCAATTCATCTGTCGCTAGGTCAGCAAGATCATCAAGCGTCTTAATGCCGCCCTGCCCAAGCGTCACGAGCATCGCTTCTGTAAGATGCGGCAATTCAGCCAAGGCATCTTCAACACCTAGCTCTCGGCGAGCAGTGCGGTGAGTTTCTTCCTGACGGTCGAGTGCTTCTTTCGCACGGTTCTGAAGCTCTTCACCAAGCTCCTCGTCGAAGCCTTCGATGGAAGCGAGCTCTTCCAATTCAACGTAAGCTACTTCTTCAAGCTCGGCGAAGCCTTCTGCTACCAGCAATTGCGAGAGCGTTTCATCGACATCCAGCTCTTCTTCGAACATCTTGGAACGCAGGGCGAATTCCTTGGAACGTTTCTCGCTCGCCTCTTCTTCCGTCATGATGTCAATCTGGTGGCCAGTGAGCTGGCTTGCGAGCCGCACGTTCTGGCCACGGCGACCAATTGCCAATGAAAGCTGATCGTCAGGAACGACCACTTCGATGCGGCCTTCTTCCTCGTCGAGAACAACACGGGCAACCGTCGCTGGTTGCAATGCGTTCACAACGAATGTGGCTGTGTCTTCAGACCATGGGATGATGTCGATCTTCTCGCCCTGCAATTCCTGCACGACCGCCTGAACGCGAGAGCCCTTCATGCCCACGCAAGCGCCCACCGGGTCAATGCTGCTGTCATGGCTGATAACGCCGATCTTCGCACGGCTGCCCGGATCACGAGCAGCGGCTTTGATCTCGATAATACCGTCATAGATTTCCGGCACTTCCTGCGCGAACAATTTGCGCATGAAATCCGGATGGCCGCGGCTGAGGAAAATTTGTGGGCCGCGATTGTTGCGCTCCACCTTCGTGATCAGCGCGCGAACACGCTCGCCAACTCGAGCCGCTTCGCGCGGAATCTGCTGGTCGCGGCGGATCACACCTTCTGCTCGGCCAAGGTTTACAATCACATGGCCGAATTCAACGGACTTGATAACACCTGTGATGACTTCGCCCGCGCGGTCTTTGAACTCTTCAAACTGGCGCTCGCGTTCAGCATCGCGAACCTTTTGGAAGATCACTTGCTTGGCTGATTGCGCGTCGATGCGGCCCAGATCAACTGGCGGCAGCGGATCAACGATGAAATCGCCTAACTTGGCGTCATCCTGAAGCTTCTGCGCTTGTTTCAGATCGACCTGCTTGAAGTAATCTTCAACTTCCTCGACCACTTCCACAACACGCCACAAACGCAGATCGCCGGTTTGCGGGTCCAGCTTCGCACGAATATCATTCTCCGCACCATACCGGTTGCGCGCGCTTTTCTGGATCGCCTCTTCCATCGCTTCGATGACGATCTCTTTGTCGATCATCTTTTCCGAAGCGACCGCGTTCGCGATTGCAAGCAGTTCTGCCTTGTTAGCGGAAATTGCACTGGCCATTGGAAACTAAGCCTTCTCTTCTTCGTCTTCTTGTACTTCCTCGGCTCCAGCAGTGTCGAGGGGTTGCGTTGCAGCGATAAGCGCGTCAGTCAGGACGAGCTTGGCGCTGTGAATGGCTTCAAGCGGGAAAGCAACCTTTCCTGCCTTATTATCGGCGATTGTTACAGTTTCGCCATCTATCCCGATCAATTCTCCGCGAACTGCGCGCGGGCCGTCAAAGCCTTTGATCATTGAAACCTTGGCTTCATGCCCTGCCCAGTCAGCAAAGTCTTTTGCGCGGGTCAAAGGCCGGTCAATGCCCGGGCTCGAAACCTCAAGATGATACGCGCCTTCGACAAGCGTTTCACCGCTTTCTTCTGCGGCATCCATCGCATCGGACACTGCGCGCGAGAGCGCAGCACACTGATCGATCACCAACTGACCGGTCGCGGGGTCTTCCGCCATGATCTGCAGCGCCATACCGCCATCGCCGGCTTCAGACGGCATCATTTTCACGCGCACGAGATCGAAACCCAAGGCTGCCGCCTCAGGCTCTACAATCTCAATCAAGCGCGCAATATCCGTCACGGTTTCTCCAGTTCTCTGACCTTGCGATGACAAAGGCGTTTGAGGCCGGCCCCTTGCGGCGCCAGCATCCTTTCTTTGTCTCGACAATGTCGGGATGGGGGTCAGATAGGCCTCTAGTCACAGATAAGCAAGGGCTAGTTTTAGCGACTGATTTGCGCCCCTTCTTGCATGGGGCATTCTATGCGTCTTGAACAAGCGATAGATCCCGGAAGCTGTGGGCGCTTTGCCAATCAGGCTTCAGTCAGTCGCGCCCGCTCACAAAATCCTGCGCTAACTGCAAAAGTCTGCAGCGCTCTGCGCGTTCATATCGATCAGCCTTATATCGCAATTCGACAATGAGATCATACGGCAGGGGTTCCTCGAAGCGCATTCCAAATCGTGTAGTCCTCACCCAGGCCACAGAACCGAAGAACTCAATCGGCGGGAAATCAATAACCGCCATAACCCCTTTCGCAGGCGGCGTTTCGCAACCAATTTGTGCGCCGGTGACAGAGGCATTGAGGATCATACAGGGCTGCGTGCCAGCGCATGTCGTAAGGCGAGCAGGCAAAGCCAGCCGCGCACGCGCAGCCCCTCGTCTGCCATGCTTCGATGCCGATCCAGCTTCCTCTGGAGGCAGATTGACCGCCTGGCTGTCCATGTCCGGACTGTGCCAGTATTATGAATAACGGAGGCAGAAAGGGTGCCTAGGTAAAAAGCACTAGGGCGCGCGTATCTGCGCTTTAGACTTAGCTCTCCTCCTGCAT
>WTKI01000335.1 GCA_011524425.1 Altererythrobacter sp.
TCAGATGTGTATAAGAGACAGTCAATGTATGGGGAATAGGCGCTCCGCCTTGGGTCGACGCTTTGCGCAAACTGCGTTACATACCGTATGTAAGCGATAGCAAGATCGAGAGCGTTGTGACCATAATCAAGACCAGTGGAACGCCGGTCCGGATATAATCGACAAACTCATAGCTGCCCTCTGACATGATGAGCATGTTCGTCTGATAGGCGATTGGAGTTGCGTAACACAGATTACATCCGAACAGGACAGCAAGCACCAAAGGCTCTGCAGGCAAGCCCAGCTGCGAAGCGATAGCAAAGGCGATCGGCGTACCCACTGTGGCAGCGGTCGCATTCGAGGCAAAGTTTGTCAGCACAGTGACGAACAGCATGATGGCCGCGATCACCCCTGCTGGCGGCAGGAATTGCAACCCAGCGGACAACACAGTGCCAAGCCAGCCTGCCGCGCCGCTTTCCAGTATGATACGGCCTAAGGCGATACTGGCAGCGACCAGCACAATTACTTGTCCTGAGAGTGCTCTTCCGACACGATCAAATTTCACGCAGCCGGTCACGAACATCAGGATCGCGCCCGCCAGCGCGGAAATGGCGATTGGAAATACGCCGATTGAAGCGGTGAAAACCGCAACGCCCATGATTGCAGCGGACAACAAAGCCTTGGACTTTCTGGGCAGTTCGCGCGCGCCTTCCAGCATCAGCAAACTGTCGCTGCGTGCAAATCTTTCCAGCTCTGCCGGCAGACCCATAACCAGCAAGACATCGCCTTCCTTGATCCGCAAATCGCCGCCTTCGCTGTATTGATCTTTCTCGCCCATCAACCGATCCGGGCGGTGAATCCCTAAGACCGCCACGCCATAGAGATCCGCGATACCTGACGTGGGCAATGTGCGGTTGATCAAACGCGAATCTGCCGTGACTGTCATTTCGACCGCCAGCATATCCTGCCCTTTGGCAGAAGATTCGCGGCGAATGCGGTCAAGCACCCAGCTTGGGGCCAGCTCTCCGCGAAGCACTCTGACCGCATCTTCCAGCGCCTCGTGCGTGCCCGAGATATGCAAGCGCTGCTGCGGCTGGACAGGCCCCTTCGCCTGATCGTGGAAGCGTATCCCGTCAGGCAATTTCGGCATGATCGCAGCAAATTCCTGCCCGATCAGCTCGCTTTCACTACCTATGCGCAAACGCGTATGAAAACGGCGGTCTGCATGGTCTGCATCGACCCGGTTGTCATCCAGCAAGCGCGGCATGACAAGCCAGATGTAAGGCAGCGCTATCAGCGAAGCGATCAGTACAATCGGAGTGAAGTCGAACACACCCATCTGACGCATACCAAGATCGACCGCGATCGACACGACAAGGATATTGGTGGATGTGCCGATAGTGGTCGCAAGGCCGCCCAGCAGCGATGCGGCGTTTAACGGCATCAAGGTTTTGGAAGACGCCATCGCGCCGCGCTGCGCCAAAGCTGCGAATATCGGGATCATCAGAACCAGCACAGGTGTGTTGTTGATGAACATAGAGAACGAGAATGCGATCAGAAGCGAAACCAGCAATCCCAGTTGCAGGTTCATTTTGAACATTCTTTCAAGGAAACGCGCCGCTGGCTCCAGCGCGCCTGTAACGACCAACCCTCTGCCCATCACCATCAGCGCACAAATAGTTATCAGCGCCGGGTGACCGAACCCTTCAAACGCCAGCACAAGGCCATCGGTCTCACTGGTTCCATCGAGCGGGAAGAAATAGAGCCCCACCGCAATGATTGCGATGGTCAGCAAAGACACAATCTCGATCGACATCCGGCCGCGCGCAAAAGCGACAAACATCCAGATCGTCACCGCCATGGCAGCAATTGCGTGAAGGGAAGGCATCTCAATCATGCGTGCAACACCGAATCCCAAAGGTAGAGCAGAATTACAAGCGAATTCCGCTGTAATGGCCTTGCTGCAATGTCGGAAAGAGAATGGTGCCCCTGGCCCGACTCGAACGGGCACTCCGTTAGGAACTCGATTTTGAGTCGAGCGCGTCTACCAATTCCACCACAGGGGCACTGCAATAGGAGCGAGGCCGATAGCCTCCTGCAGCCTCCGCATCAAGCCTTAAGCGCAGCTACTTGAGTGCGCCGACCAATAATTTGTGGAGGCGCGAATGAAGCGCATCATTCGCAGCGAGCACTTGCTTTGAATGAATTGGTTCGGATCGGCCGCGGTAATCCGTCACAAATCCGCCTGCCTCGCGCACCAGCAAGCATCCTGCCGCCGTATCCCAATCGCTTAGTCCGCTTTCCCAAAAACCGTCATAACGGCCCGCAGCCAGCCATGCCAGATCAAGCGATGCTGCGCCGAACCTGCGAATGCCTGCAATCTGAGGACCAATGGCGGAATAGATTTTCATCCACTCTTCGGGATCGCCTGCCCCCTGGAAAGGAATTCCGGTTGAAATCAATGCATCGGACAGCCGCGAGCGGGACGACACGCGCAGCCGGCCATCTTGGAGCCAGGCACCACGCGATTTCTCGGCCCAATAGGTTTCGTCATTAATGGGCTGATAGATGACCCCGGCGGTCACTTCGCCCCAACCTGACCCGTCCGGTTTGGGTTCCTGTACAGCGATGCTGATAGCAAAATGCGGAATGCCATGGAGAAAGTTGCTGGTGCCATCAAGCGGGTCAATGATCCAGCGCGGCTTGGAAGGATCCCCTTCGATAATGCCAGCCTCTTCCAGCACAAAACCCCAATCAGGTCGCGCATGCAGCAGTTCATCATAGATCGCACGTTCCGCCCGCATATCGGCCTTCGAAACGAAATCCGCAGGCCCTTTCCGGCTAACCTGCAAATGCTCAACTTCGCCAAAGTCACGGCGCAAGCGGCCACCCGCTTTACGCGCCGCCTTTTCCATGACGCGGACTAGACCAGAATACATCGACATAGATTCTAGCCGGCCTTCCCGACATAGGTTTGCTCATAAACGTCGACGACAATCCTTGTGCCGCTTTCAATATGAGGCGGAACCATAATGCGTACGCCATTGTCGAGCACGGCAGGCTTGTAGCTGGACGAAGCGGTCTGCCCTTTCACAACCGCATCCGCCTCCACAATTTCGGCTTCGATCTGCTGCGGCAACTGCACACTGATCGGCTTTTCTTCCCATAGCTCCAATTGCACTTGCATGCCGTCCTGCAAAAACGGACGCGCATCGCCCAGCAAGTCGCTTGGCAGCATGATTTGCTCGTAGCTTTCCTGATCCATGAAAACGAGCATATCGCCGTCCTCATAGAGGAACTGATATTCGCGCGTGTCGAGGCGAACCTTCTCCACGGTGTCCGCGCTACGGAAACGCACATTCGTTTTGCGGCCGTCCTGAAGATTCTTCATTTCGACCTGCATATACGCACCGCCCTTGCCAGGCTGAGTATGCTGGATCTTGGCAACCTTCCAAATGCCATTTTCATATTCGAGAATGTTGCCGGGGCGAATGTCGACGCCGCTGATCTTCATGGGATTACGCCTTGATATGTGAGAAATCTGCAGGTTTCCCTGCTATCGACAGCGCCCTTAGCTTGTCGCCGCTCTCACGTAAAGCGTAGCGCAAGCTTGCTAGCGATAGAGGCCTGCTCATGCTACGCGTCCAAGCCATGAAACACCTGTTCGCCTCATTCGCTGCCGGAATGCTCTGCCTGCCTGCGCTAGTGAACGCGCAAGAAGGCGGACAACTCAGCACCATGCCGCATGGTAATTACCAATGCGCTTTGCCCGGATCTGCAGCCGGCAATGCATGGACCCCGATTGAAGCAGAAAATTTCCGGCTCAGCAGTGCTTCGCGCTATCGCAGTGCGACCGGGCGAGGCACATATTTGCTTAAAGGCGATTATTTCACTTTTACCCGCGGCCCGCGCAAGGGCGAACGATTCATCCGTGAAGGCGAAAACCGCCTGCGCAAGCTGGATCAAAATGGCGACAAGACACGCCTGCTTTGTGTAAGGCGCGGATAGCACCCATTGTGTTAGCCCGCGCTGCTGATCGCTTTAGCAAAATCGCGCACGGCCTCCGCTTCATCACCGTTCCAAACCGCGCCTGACACTGCGAGAAAGTCTGCGCCCGCTTCGACCAGCGCCTGGCAATTGTCAGGTGTGATCCCGCCAATCGCGACGCACGGTATCTCAAAGAGCTGCGACCACCACTCCAGAACATCTGTCGACGGGCGTTCTGCATCGCCCTTGTCTTTAGTGGAGCTTTCGAAAAACGCCCCAAACGCGACATAATCAGCGCCAGCCTCGCCCGCTTCCATCGCGAAGTGCTTTGATGCGTGGCAGGTGACGCCGATTTGCGCTTCCCTACCCAACTCTTCGCGCGCTTCTCTTGGGTCTCCGTCATCCTGTCCAAGATGCACTCCATCCGCTTTCAAACGCTTTGCCATGGCAACGCTGTCATTGACGATGAAAGCAACATCATGCGCTGCACAGATCGCTTGCAAAGGCTCTGCCAGCCGCACAGCCTCATGCTGGTCAATCCCTTTCACACGAAACTGAAACGCTGTGACAACGTCTTTCCCTGCCTCCAAAGCGCGCTCCAGACGCTGCGGAAAATCCCCGCTCACGTCGAGTGGAGAGATCAGATATAGCTGGGTTGTGATAGCGGTTTCACTCATGGCCGCGCCTGATAGCGTCCCGCTTAGCCCGCGCCAAGTGGCCTAAACCGTGCCTGATTGGGACAGATCACAGCGAACAGATTAGGATTTGAGAAACCATGTTATACCGGCTGTGAAGTCCAAGGAAGTATGTGATGCCTCATATCGCCATGTCCAGCGCACTTCTTGCGCTTGCCAATCCAGCGGCCGTTTCAGCTGCTGATAATGTTGCGATCTTCGAGAGAGCTCAGCTGACGGACGATGTTGCCGTTACAAGCTTTGGCATTATCGAAGACAGCAGGTGTGCAAGCGCGCGATTCTGCTTCGAGGCGGACCGCCTCGTCATTGCAGCCGTTGTCCATTTCCGCGGGCAGGATCGGGAAGTCGCACTGGTCATGGGCGAACCTTTACAGATTGCCGGAGGCGAATTGACTCTCAAGGGAACGGCGACCCCGGCCAGCAGCCGAGGCGCGATCCAATTGCGCCGCTATCGGCTCGACTTAGAATTCGAACCGATCAGCTAGCACCTGTCTTAACTGAAACTATCCTGCGACAGAGGCCGTGCAGATCTTGTCGATCGCGCCGCCCAATGCCCCGTCAAATTCCGCATCAGATTGCTGCTTGCGCAAGTCTTGCAGCAAACCGCGGCTAAAGCTTGCGATCATGCCCGGGTTCTTCGCCAAATGCTCGCAAGCATCATCGGTTGAATAGCCGCCTGACAACGCCACAACGCGCAGCACATTCGGATGGTTGATCGCAGGCGTATACAGACCAGGCTCAACCGGGATCGAGAGCTTCAGCATGACCTTGCGGCCTTCTGGAAGCGCATCGAGGCCCTTCATGATTTCCGCGAGCAAAATCTGTTCGCCTTCAGCGCGATCCGCAGAGGTAATGTCATACTCAGGCTCAAGCATCGGAACGAGGCCAGCATCAGCAATCTGATTACCGACCGCAAATTGCTGCTCAACAATAGCAGCGATCCCAGCGGCATTGGCTGACTTGATCACCGAGCGCATCTTTGTGCCAAACATGCCCTTGGCAACAGATTTTTCCAGCAGCGCAGGCAGCTTGTCGAGCGGCTTCATCAATTGCACACCCTCCTCTTCGTCAGCGAGGCCTTGGTCAACTTTGATGAAAGGCACTACGCCGCGCTTCTTCAATGCATCGGGCGTAGGAAGGCCATCGACTTCGCCATCCATGGTCTTTTCGAAGAGGATCGCACCGATAACCTTGCCATTGCCAAAGCTTGGCGAAGTAATCACGCGGCTGCGCATTTCGTGGATCCGAGCGAACATCTCGTCATCGCCATTCCATTCAGAGTCTTCAACGCCATAGCCACGCAGGGCTTTCGGCGTTGAACCGCCGGACTGGTCAAGCGCAGCGATAAAACCAGCGCCAGTTGCGATCTGTGCGGACATTTCTTCGAAATTCATGGGGGCTCGCCTCTAGAAAATGTATAAATTGAATATGACGTGCGATGTAGCCAGCACCTTACGCAACGGCAACATGCGTCGCCCGCATTAAGTCTGATTTTCCGCTACATGACACGATTTGGGTCAACTTCATTGACTGATCTTACGAACAATACCTGTAAAGCTGAGCGCTGGCTCCCCGTCGGCTGTCGCAAGACCGCGAACGAACAGAGTCTTACCCCCGCCCCGTGTAACTTCACCTCGAGCCTCCACTAAAGAGCCATTTTGAACCGCACCCAGAAAATCGCCGGACAGGTTCATGGTGACGCCCATTTCGCCGCCCAATTCTTCCATTGCGAAGGCAAACAAAGCAAAATCGGCAAAGGTCAAAAGGCACCCGCCATGCATGAAGCCAGCGCCGTTCATGTGACGATCCTCAGCGCGAAACGCGCAGACATACTCGCCATTGTCCGGATCGCGGCGCATGAAAAACGGGCCTGAATGCGCTTCAAACGCATCCCCCGACCAGTAGGACCAGCCAGCGAACTCGCCTTCTTCGCTTAACTCAGCATTGGGAAACAGCGCTTCGCTCATGCGCTCAGCGCGGCCACCCCTGGCAATTCGCGCCCTTCCATCCATTCAAGGAACGCGCCGCCAGCGGTCGATACGAATGTAAAGTCGTCTTTGACGCCTGCATGAGCGAGCGCAGCGACAGTGTCACCGCCTCCAGCGACAGAGGTAAGCGAGCCTTCCTGCGTCAATGCTGCCGCAGTCTTAGCCAGAGCAACAGTCGCTGCATCAAACGGCTCTGTCTCAAACGCACCCATCGGGCCGTTCCACACCAACGTTTTGCAAGTCTTCAGAACATCGCCGAGCGCTTCGACCGCGCTGGGGCCGACATCGAGGATCATTTCGTCTTCTGCCACTTCATGCACATTGCATGTCCGCAAGCTGGCAGGATTGGCGGCAAACTCTTTTGAGACGACAACATCGTAAGGAAGATGGACGGTGCAACCTGCATGGTCAGCTTCGTCCATTATCCGGTTTGCAGTGTCAGTTAGATCATGCTCGCAAAGCGATTTGCCAACATCGACCCCGCGCGCTGCAAGGAAGGTGTTGGCCATGCCGCCGCCGATAATGAGATGCTGGACGCGTCCGACAAGGTTTTCCAGCACAGCAAGCTTTGTTGAGACTTTTGCCCCGCCCACCACTGCTGCAACCGGCTGCTCGGGCGTGCCAAGCGCTGCGTCCAAGGCTTTGAGTTCCGCTCCCATCGCGCGGCCCGCATAGGCTGGCAAATGATGCGCGAGCCCTTCAGTCGTTGCATGTGCGCGGTGCGCGGCAGAGAAAGCATCGTTCACATAGAAATCGCCATTTTCTGCGATCGCTTTGGCAAATTCTGCATCATTGGCTTCTTCGCCTGGCCAGAAACGGACATTGTCGAGCAAACCTATATCACCATTGCGCAATATCCCGATGGACTGAGCCACAACAGGTCCTGCGACCTCCGGGATGAACATCAGTTCCTTGCCGAGCACGCCTTCAACATCGCCGACAACCATGCTGGTGGAAAGCACAGAAGAGCGCTGACCGCCGGGGCGTCCGAAATGCGCAAGCAGCAAAACTTTCGCACCCTTTTCGGCCAGTTCCAGGATCGTCGGCTTGGCGGCCTCAACCCGCGTGACGTCAGAGGCTGAACCATCCTTCATGGGAAGGTTCAGATCCACACGGACCAGCGCAACCTTACCGGCAATATCGCCGAGATCATCGAGCGTTTTGAAGCTACTCACTGCATTTCTCCAAACGACCTAGGTTGCGGTCACAATTAACTGCTCTTGATCGTCGATTGTAATTACGCCATCGCTGATCCAGAATTTCCGTCCGAAACGTCCAAGACTTCCGAACCAGCTGCCCCGTTCATAAACTACCGCATAGAGCGATCCATCTGCCAGTGAATGAACGCACATTAGTTCGCGATCTTCGCCTAAAAATTCTACCAACTCGCTTTCGACACCGGGTTCCAACGAGACCACGGTTGAAGTTCCACCGATCCACCCCTCATAGCAAGGCGGATCATCCCGACTGACCGTCGTGCAACCCGCAACGAGTGCTACGGAGGTCAGCAGCCAGCGCCTCGCTCCGCAACGGCACATGTCTTACAGGAACTTCGCCATCACACCGGCCGTATCGATCATCCGGTTAGAGAAGCCCCATTCATTATCATACCAGCTCACAACACGCGCCAACTTGCCTTCAAGGACTGCCGTTTCAAGGCTGTCCACGGTTGAGCTTGCCGGATGGTGGTTGAAGTCGCTCGAGACGAGCGGCTGGTCTGTGTAGTCGAGAACGCCCTTCATCGGGCCTTCTGCGGCTGCCTTAAGCGCTGCATTCATTTCCTCTGCCGAGGTGTCGCGGCCCGGCGTGAACACCAGATCGATCAGAGAAACATTCGGTGTGGGAACGCGGACTGAAGATCCGTCCAGCTTGCCAGCAAGTTCCGGCAGAACCAGACCAACCGCGCGTGCAGCGCCAGTCGTCGTCGGGATCATGTTCTGCGCGCCGCCACGTGCGCGGCGCATATCGCCATGCATCTGGTCCAGCATGCGCTGGTCATTGGTGTAGGAGTGGATCGTGGTCATGAAACCGCGCTCAATACCAACCAGATCGTTCAAAACTTTAGCCACCGGTGACAAGCAATTGGTCGTGCAGCTCGCGTTGGAGATCACATCGTCTTCTGCAGTCAGCGTTTCGTGATTCACGCCGTAAACGATGGTCTTGGACACGCCCTTGGCCGGCGCAGAGATCAGAACGCGTTTTGCACCGGCTGTAATGTGCGGACGGGCTGCTTCGTCTGATTGGAAGAAGCCTGTGCATTCCAGCACAATGTCGACGCCCATTTCGCCGTGCGGCAGATTGGCCGGATCACGCTCGCTGGTCACAGCAATGCTCTTGCCGTTTACTGTGATAGTGCTGTCGCCTGTTTCAACAGTGCCGGGAAAGCGGCCATGGGTTGAATCATATTGGAACAGCAGCGCGTTTGACTTCGTGTCTGCCAAATCGTTGATAGCAACCAGTTCAAAATCGTGATCGGTCCGCTCTAAAAGAGCGCGCGCTACCAGCCGTCCGATGCGGCCAAAACCGTTGATTGCAACTTTCGTCGCCATGATGGGGAACTCCTGTTTATCCGTTCAATTTGTCAATGATCTGCGGGACGATCGCGTCCGCTGTAAATCCGAATTTGGCAAAAAGATCGCCTGCCGGAGCCGATGCCCCAAAACGATCCAAGCCGATGTTTAAGCCGTGTGTGCCTGTATAGCGCTCCCAGCCAAAGGTTGTCCCTGCTTCTACAGAAACTGTGAGGCAATCGGCAGGGAATACGTCTGCACGATAGTCAGCGTCTTGCTCGTCGAACAGTTCGGTTGAAACCATGGAGACGACATCGGCACCGATCCCTTGTTCTTCAAGCTTTGCTGCACAATCGGCCGCAACATGCAATTCAGAGCCGGTTGCAACGATGACAACTTTGCGCTCAGCTTTGGCAGAAGCGATGCGATACGCGCCTTTCGCGGACATATTCTCGCCCGCATCTTCAAGCCGCATCTGCGGCAGACCCTGGCGGCTCAAGGCAAGCACGGATGGCCGATCCTTCTGCTGCAATGCTATTTCCCACGCCTCTGCCGTTTCAACCGCGTCGGCCGGACGCATCACCAAGAGGTTTGGCATAGCGCGCAAGGACGCGATATGCTCGATCGGCTGGTGGGTTGGTCCGTCTTCCCCAAGGCCAATGCTGTCATGCGTCATCACGTAGATCACACGTGTTTGCTGGAGCGCTGACAAACGGATCGCGCCCCGCGCATAGTCAGTGAACACCAGGAATGTGCCGCCATAAGGGATCACGCCGCCATGCAAGGCCATCCCGTTCATAGCCGCAGCCATTCCGAACTCGCGAATGCCGTAATAGACATAGCGGCCAGAATAGTCCTCCGCAGTCATCGCTTCGATGCCGCCGGCCTTGGTATTGTTAGAGCCAGTGAGGTCCGCGCTGCCGCCAATCGTATCAGGCAAGACAGGATTAATCTGCGCAAGCGCCATTTCGCTCGCTTTGCGGGTCGCGACTTTGACAGGCTCTGCGATGAGCGAAGCGACATAATCCTTCATCATATCGCCATCAGGCAAATCGCCTGCCATTTGCCGCTCAAACTCGGCTTTGTGCGCACTCGTATCAAGGCGCGACTGCCAAGCAGCGGATGCGGCTTTGCCGTTGTCACCCGTCGCGCGCCAGTCGGCGAGGATATCAGCAGGGACATCAAACGGCTCCGCATTCCAGCCTAGCTCAGTACGGGCTGCAGCAATTTCATCCGGACCAAGCGGTGCGCCATGCGTCGCGCTGGTACCTTGCTTGTTCGGCGCGCCTTTGCCGATCACCGTTTTGCATGCGACGAGGCTTGGCCTGCCATCTGCTGC
>WTKI01000388.1:0-4018 GCA_011524425.1 Altererythrobacter sp.
GGGGAACACCTCGTTTGCAACGCTATTGCAGAAGTTAATTCAAAAGCCCATGCACTAGTCAGTTAGTCAATACCGTCCAGCTTAGGAGTGCATGTTGAAGTCAATCATCCGAAAAAGTGTTGCCGAGGATGCTGTTAAATGTGGCGAAATCTGCTTCAGTGCATTCCGGACGATTGCAGAAAAACACGGCTTCCCACCAGATTTTCCAAGTACAGAGGTGGCAACCGGATTGCTAGCAGGGTTGATTGCACATCCTGGTTATTATGCCGTTACCGCTGAAATTGATGGCAAAATCATTGGCAGCAATTTTCTAGATGAGCGTTCCCCAATTGCTGGCATCGGGCCAATAACGATCTCGCCGGACGTGCAAAACAACTCGGTAGGTAGAGACCTAATGACAAATGTCATGGATCGAGTCACAAAGAAGGGATTCCTCGGAGTTCGGCTGCTGCAAGCCGCCTACAATACTGGTTCCTTGTCATTGTATGCAAAGCTGGGCTTCAATGCCCAAGCATCATTGGCTGTCATGCAAGGCGGTGCAATTGCACAAGGGATTGCAGGTTATTCCGTTCGTCCAGCAACTGAGAAAGATCTCCCTGAATGCGATGCGCTATGCGTCAAGATACATGGTCACCACCGTTCCGGAGAGCTGCTCGATGCAATACAACAAGGCCTTGCGTTCGTTGTCGAACATGAAACACGCATAGTTGGCTATTCTACTGGTGTCGCATTCTTCGGGCATTCGGTTGCAGAATCAAATGAGGGACTGAAAGCGCTCATCGGAGCGGCAGCAGAATTTCAAGGGCCAGGAATACTTGTACCGATCGCAAATCACGAGTTGTTTCGCTGGTGTCTTCAAAATGGATTGCGAACTGTTTTTGTGATGAATCTAATGACAATCGGGCTGTATAAGGACCCTGATGGCGCTTACTTGCCTTCTGTCTTGTATTAGCACGAATTTAAATCAAATTTCGTTCAGTACGAATGATTGCAATGCGGCAGCTTTCCACCCCAATTGCAGACATTTCCTACTCGTCCTTGCGGGCCTATTCTCGGCTCGGTTCTTTGAAAGTGTCGATCTGCATCTCTTACTAGCGAAAAGCGCCCTAAAACGTTCTTTTTGCTCAGGAATCAATGTGATTGCGCAAGAATGCACTTTTAGCGCCTGAACTGTGTGTCATGTGTCCCATTTCGCGTGAGAATCTCGCAAAAATTGGAGCTAATTGAACGCCGCTTGCAGTCAGCCGGACTTCTTCCTTAAGCGCCACGCATGCAGCAGCGGCTCGGTATAGCCTGAGGGCTGCTCAACACCTTTGAAGATGAGGTCCTTGGCCGCACTCATCGCTTCACCATCCGGATTTTCCAGCAGCGGCTCGTAAAGCGGGTCGCCGGCATTCTGTGCATCCACCTTGGCCGCCATGCGATTGAGCGATGCCATGACCTGTTCTTCGCTCACCACGCCATGGTGTAGCCAGTTGGCGAGATGCTGCGAGCTGATCCGCAGTGTTGCGCGGTCCTCCATCAGGCCAACATCGTTGATGTCAGGAACCTTTGAGCACCCTACCCCCTGGTCGATCCAGCGCACCACGTAGCCGAGCAGCCCCTGACAATTGTTATCGAGCTCTTCGGTGAGTTCCTGCTCTGACCAGTTCGTCCCTTGAGCGAGCGGAATGTTGAGCAATTTGTCCAAGCCTGGAACATCGCCCAGCCCTTGCTGGTGGTCGAACACGCTTTCCTGATGGTAATGCAGTGCGTGCAGCGTGGCTGCGGTGGGTGAAGGGACCCATGCTGTGTTCGCGCCGGCGCGAAGATGACCGATCTTCTCCACCATCATTTGCCCCATCAGATCAGGCGCAGCCCACATGCCTTTGCCAATCTGTGCTTTGCCGGACAGGCCATGGCGCAGGCCAATGCCAACATTGCGCGCCTCATAAGCAGCGAGCCACTCGCTGGTCTTCATCTCCGCCTTGCGGATCATCGGGCCCGCTTGCATTGATGTGTGGATCTCATCGCCAGTGCGATCGAGGAAGCCTGTATTGATGAAGACAATGCGGTCCTTCACCGCTTCTATACATGCGCCAAGATTTGCAGATGTGCGGCGCTCTTCATCCATCACGCCAACCTTGATCGTGTGGCGTTTGAGGCCAAGCAGGTCTTCAACGGCATCGAACAGATCATTTGTGAACGCACACTCTTCAGGCCCGTGCATCTTGGGCTTCACTATGTAGATGCTGCCATGGCGCGAATTGCCATATTTGGCGTGTCCTTCAACATCGAGCGCGCCGATGGCGGACGTGAAGACTGCGTCCATAATGCCTTCTGGTACCTCACCACCATCCGGAAGCGTAATCGCCGGATTGGTCATCAAGTGACCGACATTGCGCACAAACAGCAAGCTGCGCCCCATCAGGCTGTGCTCACTTCCATCAGGCGCGGTGTAGACTTTGTCGCTTGCAAGCCTGCGGGTCAGCGTTTGCCCGCCTTTTTCAAAGCTCTCTTCCAGATCGCCGCGAATGACGCCAAGCCAGTTTGTGTAGGCAAGCAATTTGTCTTCACCATCGACCGCCGCGACCGAATCCTCGCAATCGCAGATCGTAGTGAGCGCGCTTTCGCAGATGATGTCCGCAATGCCGAGCACATCGGTTTTTCCAACAGGATGCTCGCCATCGAACACAATCTCGATGTGCAAGCCATTGTTTACAAACAGACGGCCTTTCTCGGTTTGGCCCACATACTGGCTCTCATCGGCAATTGCGATGCCTTGGCTCGCATCGGTCAAATCCGCCCAACTGCCTTGTGCCAATGGCACAGCCTGATCGAGAAACTCGCGGCCACGCTTGATCACTGCCGCGCCGCGTTGCTCGTCATAACCGCCCGGTCTTGCAGGAGGTGCATCCAAAGCATCGGTGCCATAGAATGCATCGTAGAGACTGCCCCAGCGCGCATTGGCCGCATTAAGCAGGAACCGTGCATTCAGCACTGGAACCACCAGTTGCGGACCTGCCATTGTCGCAATCTCAGGATCGACATTCTGCGTGCCGATCTGGAAATCGGCAGGCTCTGGCACCAGATAGCCAATCTCCCGCAGGAAGGCCTGATACTCGTCCTGTTTCAGCGGCTGTCCGCGACGTGCCGCATGCCATTCGTCCAGACTGGCCTGCAAGTTCTCGCGCTTTTGCAACAATGCGCGGTTGCGCGGTGCAAATTCAGCCAACAGCGCGGCAAAATCCTGCCAGAATGCGGTCACATCGCGCCCCAACGGCGACAGAACTTGTGTTTCTAGAAACTCAGCCAGCGGTGCATCGATTTGAATGCCAGCGCGGTCGATCTTAGTGGTCATGCGTCCTCAAACTCCGGTTTATTCCTTCAAGGAATCAAATTTGCGATAGCTGACCTGGGGAGGAGGACAAGCGCCCTATGGCCAACCATCGAGCCAAATGCAACGCTCATCGTGTCGCGGGGTTGGTAAAGCCTTGCTCCCCCGCTAGGAGTGGTTGCTAATGAAACCGGATTTTCTTGCAGCGATCGATCAGGGCGCCATGCTTGACCAAGTACAGGCATGGAGCGCGATCAACACCGGCACGGCCAATCTTGAAGGACTGGCCAAGCAAGCCAGCATGCTAGCCGATGTGTTCGCATCTCTCCCTGGCGAGGTCGAGTTGGTCGATCCAGCGCCTGTCACAGCCATTGCCGCGGACGGAACTGAATTTGAAAAACCGCATGGTCGGCATCTTGTGCTACGGGTCCGCCCTCAGGCAAACCGCCGGATCCTGCTGACCGGCCATATGGACACGGTTTTCCCGAAGGATCACAGCTTTCAGGAGCAAAGTTGGCTGGAAGACGAAGTCTTGAACGGGCCCGGAGTTGCAGACATGAAAGGCGGGATTGCCGTCATCTTGCATGCGCTCCTCGCCTTCGAACAAACACAAGAGGCATCTGCATTGGGCTATGATGTGATGCTCAATTCGGACGAAGAGACCGGCTCGCTATCCAGCGCTGGGCTGATTGAAGACCTTGC
>WTKI01000388.1:4118-10484 GCA_011524425.1 Altererythrobacter sp.
TTCAATATCCGGCCAAAAGCCCCAGAAGCATCGGAAGCGTTCGAAGCGCAGCTGCGCGACGCAGTCGCCGCGGTCGAAAAAGAACACGCTGTCTCGCTCCACTTGCACGGTGGAATCACGCGGCCACCAAAACCCGTTGATGCAGCAGCCCAGCGCCTGTTTGATCTGGTCAAATCTTGCGGGGCCGAACTTGGCGAAGACATTCGCTGGCAATCAACGGGCGGCGTGTGTGATGGCAACAACATCGCGGCTTGTGGTGTTCCTGTGGTTGACACAATGGGCGTGCGCGGCGGCTCTATCCATAGTCCTGAAGAATTTCTGATTGTACCCAGTCTGGCGGAGCGCGCCCGGCTGTCCGCACTGGTTATTCACCGCATCGCCCAAGGAGAGATGCATTGAGTTTTCGACTACGCGCGGCTCGCGCCTCCGATCTTGAACCGCTCTACGAGATGGCGAAACTGACAGGCGGAGGCTTTACTAATCTGCCTGCGGATCGAAAAGCGCTAGGCGGCAAGCTAGAGCGTGCGGAAAGCGCCTTTGCCAATGAGGAAGATGGCCTCGTCGATGAACAATTCGTTCTCGTACTTGAGGATGCTTCAACCGGCGCTATCCGGGGCACTTGCCAATTGATGACGCAAGTCGGACAGCAATGGCCGTTCTACTCCTACCGATTGAATACACTTACGCAGTATAGTCAGGAACTTGATCGGACTGTGCGCGCGGAACTGCTCAGCCTTGTGACCGACCTTGAAGGGTCGAGCGAGGTTGGTGGATTGTTTCTGCACCCCAATGAGCGCGCGGGCGGGCTCGGCCTGCTTCTGGCTCGCAGCCGGTATCTTTTCATTGCGATGCACCGCAGCCGGTTTGCAGACCGGGTACTGGCAGAGCTACGCGGGATCATTGATGAACGCGGCGGATCGCCCTTTTGGGACGGGGTTGCCGGGCGATTCTTCGGGATGAGTTTCCAGGACGCTGACTATTTCAACGCTATCAATGGCAATCAGTTCATTGCTGACCTTATGCCTAAGCATCCGGTCTATATTGCAATGCTGGATGACAATGCGCGCAGCGTGATTGGCGTTCCGCATCCTACCGGACGCGCGGCCATGCGCATGCTGGAAAATGAAGGCTTTCGCTATGAAGGCTATGTCGACATTTTTGACGGCGGGCCGACCATGATTGCGCCAACAGATAGCGTTAAAAGTGTCGCTGACAGCACTGAACGGACCATTGCCTCTGTCGATATCGAGCACGGCGAACGGGCGATATTGGCCTGTGGGTCTTTATCAGGCTTCCGCGCTTGCTACGGCGTCCGTTTGATCGGGGAGGACGGCACTATCGCCATCGATCCGGCTGCAGCGGATTTGCTGGATGTAGCTGTGGGTGATGCGGTTTGGAGCGCCGCTCGGTGAGCAAGCTTGTCGAAGTCAATTTTGACGGGATAGTCGGCCCAAGTCACAATTATGCAGGGCTTAGCCTCGGCAATGTCGCGAGCGCGAAAAGCTATGGTAAGACCAGCTATCCACGTGCGGCCGCCTTGCAAGGGCTTACAAAAATGCGCGGCAATCTGGCACGTTTTGGCCATCAGGGTTTCCTTCTTCCTCTGCCCCGCCCCAACACAGCTTTGCTGGAACAGCTAGGCCAAGGGTCAGAGCAAAATCCCGCATTGCTCGCAGCCGCCTACTCCGCCAGCAGCATGTGGACCGCCAATGCAGCCACCGTCAGTCCCGCGCCTGACACAACAGACAGCAAATGCCATCTGACGCCCGCCAACCTCGTGACCATGGTACACCGCGCTCAAGAATGGCCGGAAACCAAGCGGATGCTGGACTTGGCGTTCGCGGACAGCTCGCACTTTACAGTGCATGATGCTGTCCCTGCGACTTTTGGCGATGAAGGCGCGGCCAACCATATGCGTTTGTGCGTTGACCATGGCGAGGCGGGTGTAGAAGTCTTTGTGTATGGCCGCAGCCTGGCGGAGCGCGGCAACGGCAAGTATCCCGCACGCCAGCATATCGAAGCGAGCCGCGCGGTCGCGCGCTTGCACGGCCTATCGCCTGAACGCACGGTTTTTATCGAGCAAAACCCTATCGCGATTGATGCCGGTGCGTTTCACAATGACGTTGTCGCGGTGGCGAATGCCGACACGATCTTCGCGCACGAACTTGCATTTGCCGATCGCCAAGTAGCCTATGATGCGATGCGCGAAGCATTTCCTGCGCTGCAAGTCGTCGAAGTGCCGGATAGCGAAGTCAGCCTAGCCGATGCGATCACAAGTTATCTCTTCAACGCGCAGCTTGTATCACGCCAAGAAGGCGGGATGGCGCTCGTCGTGCCCGAGGAATGCCGGGAGAATACGCGCGTGTGGACCTATCTGGAAGGAATGCTGGCTGGCAATGGGCCAATCCGCGAGGTTGTGCCGGTTGATGTTCGCCAGAGCATGGCCAATGGCGGCGGGCCAGCCTGTTTACGGCTGCGCGTGGTGTGCGATCCAAGCACAGTTGATCCCCGCTTCCTGCTGACAGAGGAAAAGGCAGAGCAGATGGAGGCCGTGATCGCGCGAGCCTGGCCAGAACAGATTGATCCTGCTGATCTTGGCAATTCCAGGCTTGAAAAGACTGTAATCGCAGCCCGTTTTGCGCTGCTGGAAGCACTAGGGCTCGCAGAACTAGGTTAACGCGCTGGACACTGCGTCGGCAGGGTTTACACTCGGCTGATCGTTAACCTTCAAATCCCGCAGAAATGCGTTGTTGGCATGGGGTTTGCAGGGCCAATCCTTAACGAAAGGGTGGGAATGCTGCGCAAGATCGGACGGCTGTTTGTGATCAAGAATCGCTGGGAAGCGTATTTGATCATCTATGCGCTTGCACTGGGCGCGATGACCCGCGGCGCGCATTACACTGTCGAATATCCTGGCGTTGGCGGCTGGATGCTGTTTGCCTGTACCGCTGGCGCTGTATTCCTTGGCGGCGCGAAGATCCTGGATGCGATCCGCTATGAACAGGAAGCAAAAGAACGCGCAACAGCAGATAGGCCTCATCGGCACGGCTGAATGGCTTCTCGCCTAATTGGCTAAGCAACCTCATGTTCTGATCGGCGCATGCGCCGCGTGATCTTTGTTGCCAACCACTGTGCAAAAAGCGCAAGCGCAAATCCTGCAATCACGTCGACCAGATAATGATCGCCTGCAAAGGGGATGGAAAACAACATGCAAAGATTGATCACTAGAGAGATTGCAAGCGGTATCGGCATGCCCCGATAAACTGTCACGTAAATCACCGCCATCACCGTATGAAAAGAAGGGAAGCAGACTATCCCGATATATTGCAAGTCCATGCGTTGCCCTTCGCGCAAGGCAATCATCGCTTCTGCTGCGGGCGTGTTGTATCCGTAGTAATAGCCCGGCTCCAGCGCCGGCAAAACCGCGCTGATGGCAAGCATGAGCGCAAGCGCAATCAACTTGGTAATGACCAGATTGGCGTTGCGGTCTCTCGGGCCGAAAAACGCAACGATCAGTACCGCTGCAACCGGTTGGAAGACATGGCTTTTATAGGCGAGGCTTGAAAACTGCGCGAGCCAGGGGTTTGCGAAGTTGAACTTCGCCCACTCTGCCCAATCAAAACCCAATGCACGATCCATGGCAAAGAATGTTTCGCTTTGCAGCGGGAAGTTGAGCGTGTTCGTGATAAAGGTCAGCTGGACGCCGGCGACCGAGGCTGCAAGCCACAAGGCAATATATAAGGGAATTTGGCTTAAGCGGGTCTCGTCCGGTTTCAAGCGGCGATAGGCAAACGCGACCAGCAAAAGTCCGGCGGGTGCCAGCAGCATCCGCCAAAGCGGTGGATCCCAGCTCATCTGCAGCAAAGCGGCACATCCAAATGCCACAGCGCAACACGCTGCGACGCAAACCAGCGCTAGCCGATCCGCCTTTGGTAAGCCGCTCATTATCCTCTGATGCATCTACCCCTCAAGCTCGTCCTGCAAACTGCCCGGTCCCGGGCGAGTAAGCCATCGGTATTACCAAGGGGTCATATGACCCGATTGAGCCCATGTGAAGGCTCGGCAAACCACGCGATCGAGCATGTGCCAGAAGGGTACTGGAAAGAGATGATGGGTGGGGGATTCTGTTGCTAGGCTCCCCCGAGCCCCCGGAATCCGCTTCTGTTGCCCGGTGGGTCCAACCGCGCTTTAGCTTTGTAAATTCAGGCCGTTAGGCCGTCACATTACGCTGCGAGAGCGAGTGCTTCGTTATCGTTTGCACTTATAAAGATGAACAGTTTTACGGGTTACTCAGCCCGGGCAAAAATACTGTCTTTCAACACAGGTCGATCCTAGTTCGGCCCCGTCATGAGGCCCGGGCTTCCGATGGAAAACACCGGGCTTTATGGTGGAGCCGCCGGGTACTGCCCCCGGGTCCCTTATGCCTATTACACAGCACCATTTATCGCCATAGCCCGCAAAAAAACGGGCGAGACCTATATAGACCTCGCCCGCTTAATGTGAAGTGACTGCGTGTTTCCGCAGTTATATCAATTACTTCTTCAGAAGATCGCGAATCTCTGTCAGCAATTCCGTATCGCTGGGACCTGCTGCTTCCTCTTCTGCGGCCTCTTCCTCTTTTTCAAACGCTGCCTTTGCTTTGTTGGCATAGCGAACCAGCAGGAAAATGATGAAAGCAAGAATGACGAAGTTAATCACTGAGGTCAGGAACGCGCCCCAAGCCAGCACATTTGCACCCGCTTCGCGCGCCGCCTCCAGGCTCATGCCCGCCACATCGACTTCGCTGCTCAGGACAAGATATTTGTCGCTGAAGTCAACATTGCCAAAGATCGCGCCGACCAACGGCATGATCAGGTCCGATGTCATGGACGCGACGATAACTGCGAACGCGCCAGCGATGATGACCGCGACAGCCAATTCCATCACGTTGCCCTTGGCAATAAAATCCTTGAATTCTGAAAGCATTAAACCCTCCATTGCTCCCCAAAAGGACCAATATCCTTACAGTGTCGCGCGCGTTTGCCAAGGGTTTCAGTGGGTTGAATATCCACAAGGGTGACCTATATTGGTAACACAGGTGCGGTATATTTGTCCTGCACACACATCCAATTCTTGAGGGGAATTCGCCTATGTTTACCGCTGTTCGCCGCATCGCTCTGGTAGCGGCGGCTTCATTCGCTTTGTCCGCTTGCGGGATAAATTCGGTTCCTGCCGCTGAAGAGACGGCCAAGGCCAAATGGGCTGATGTCGAAGCGCAGTTTCAACGCCGCGCCAATCTCATCCCGAACCTGGCCGAAGTTGCCCAAGGTGCTGCTGAGAATGAACGAGCGATCCTTACCGAGGTTACAGAAGCGCGCGCCAAAGCAACCAGCGTGAATGTAACTGCCGATGACCTTGGCGACGCTGACAAAATGCAGGAATTTGCCGCGGCCCAAGGGCAGATCAGTCAAGGCATCGGACGTCTACTTGCCAGCTTCGAAGCTTATCCGCAGATTACATCCACACAGAATTTTATCGCTTTGCAGAGCCAACTGGAAGGCACGGAAAATCGCATTGCGGTCGCTATACGTGACTACAACGAAGCGGTGCGTCAGTATAACACGACGATCCGCACCTTCCCTGACACGATCGGCGCGAACATCATCCACGGCGCAGAACCGCTTGAGCCTTACACATCTGTGACGGAAGGCGCGGAGGTTGCACCTGAGCTCGATCTGACGTCCAACTGAGCGTGAAACGCCTTTTCTGTATCTTTGCCGCGGCTTTTGCCGCTTTGCTCGCCGCGCCGCTTGCGGCCCAGCCGCAGTTCCCTGAGCTGACAGGACGCGTGGTCGATCAAGCGAACTTGCTTTCGCCAGCCGAAGAGCAAGCGCTCACCGCGAAGCTGGTTGCACTGGAAGAACAATCCCAGCGGCAATTGGTGGTTGCCACCGTCGTCAGTCTGCAAGGCAATGATATTGCAGACTATGGCTATCAGCTTGGGCGCGAATGGGGCATTGGCGAGGCGGAGCGCAATGACGGCGCCTTGCTGATCGTTGCGCCCAATGAGCGCAAAGTGCGCATCGAAGTGGGCTATGGCTTGGAAGGCTATCTTACGGATGCGCTGTCTTCCCTTATCATTCAGAACCAGATCCTGCCCAGGTTTCGCGACGGCGATTTTCCCGGAGGCATCAATGCAGGCACTGATGCAATCATCCAGCAATTGCAGCTCCCTGAAGATCAAGCGCTGCAAATCGCCCAATCGGCAGGGCAGCAGCGCGCGAGAGATGGCGGCTTCCCGATCGGCGCGCTGTTCTGGTTCGCAATATTCTTCTTCTTTTTCATCCTTCCCATGCTTCGCGGAGGACGCCGCAGACGGCGCTATGG
>WTKI01000215.1:0-7512 GCA_011524425.1 Altererythrobacter sp.
CATCAACCAACAAAGACATTACAGCATTCAAGATACCGGTTGAGACGCGCAAAAAACGCGAAACACTGCGGTGGCTTTTGCAGCATGATCAGGTCGAGACTGCGATCATTTTCGCTAACCGCAAGACTACTGTGCGCGAGCTCAATAAGAGCCTGCAGCGCCATGGTTTTGCCAGCGGCGAGATCCATGGCGATATGGACCAGTCAAACCGGCTGAAAGAGCTTGAAAGGTTCAAGTCAGGTGACATCAATATCCTTGTAGCGTCTGATGTTGCAGCGCGCGGTTTGGATATCAAAGGCGTGAGCCATGTCTTCAATTTCGATACGCCTTGGCACCCGGATGACTATGTCCATCGCATTGGCCGCACAGGCAGGGCAGGGGCCAAGGGTCGCGCCTTTACATTCGTTTCGAAAGAAGACGCTGAAGCCATCGCCAATGTCGAGAAATTGACAGGCAGCGAAGTCAAAGTGTTCGGCAAATCCGATGTTCGTGTCGAATTGGTCGAAAAGCCTGCGAAAAGCCAATCTGCCGCTAAGGATGACACAGCCGGTACAGAACGGGCAAGTGCTGCCAGTCAGTCCGAGGAACGGCCTGAAAAGCCCGCTTCAGAGAAAAAGCAAAGAAAGCCGCGTGAAAAGCAGTCAGCTAATTCTGACAAGCCGGCGAAAAGTCGCGGAGCTCGTCGGGACGCTGAAGACAATGAGCCGGTTCCAGCTGGCGAGTGGAACGGTCCCAAGCCGGGCTTTCTTGATATCGGTGTTGGCTAAACCTGAGTTTGCGACTTAACTGCTTCTCGTTGCAGTGACTTCATTCGCTTCTGCGATCCGGAAGGCTTCTTCCCACTTGTCGAAATTCTTTCGCGCGTCTGTGACAAAAGGCGACTTGCGGATAGCCCACAGCCACAGATCATGGACCATGCGTCCAAAGAAACGCATCGGGCGTTTCACTTGAACGAGCAGAATTATTCGAGGATCTCGGGTTGCATTGGCAACTTCATGTTCGAAGCAGTCGTCAAAAATGATCCATTCACCATTGCGCCAGCTGACTTTCTGATCGTCAACTTCAATCCAGCAATTTTCGAAATCTTGCGGGACTGCAATTCCCAAATGGCAGGTTATCAGGCCGCGTGAAACACCGCGATGCCGTGGTATTGTCCCTCCCGCATCAATGATCGAGAAAAATGCAGAATTGAGATCAGGCACTTGCTTGACCAGGGCAGCGGTCCTAGGCGCTCGCGCGCAGTTCTCTGGCACGTCAAAACCATACCCCACAAGGAAGAATGATCGCCATTTTCCATCCCGTCCGGTGTTCCTGTGGTCAGGCGATAATTCCCGCAAAGGAGGGATGGCGTCGCGGTGTTTTATGATTGCCGCAGCTTCTTCAGCAATCGCCTCCCAATTTTGCGCAAGCTTTTTGGTCCAGGGAAAATGATCTTCAGACAGGATTGGCTCGATCGGAATTTTAGAGCTTGAAGTGCTCAACCGGTCGATATGCTTGCGTAGCTTAGTACCCGCGCGGATAACCCAGGGGCGTGTCTCCGGGCCCTTTAGGTAGTCAGGCGTCTGGTCCATCGTCTATGGCATCCGCTGATTGGAAAGATCACTCGACAGGCAAGAAATCCGGCACGGATAGATATCTCTCTCCGGTGTCGTAATTGAACCCGAGCACGCGAGAACCAGTCTCCAATTCAGGCAGTTTCTTTGCAATTGCAGCCAGGGTTGCACCTGACGAGATACCGATCAGCATACCCTCTTCGCTAGCAGCCCGCCGGGCCATTTCCTTTGCGTCTTCAGGGTCGACCTGAATGGCGCCATCAATGGATTGCGTGTGTAAATTGTCAGGAATGAAGCCTGCACCGATACCTTGGATAGGGTGAGGGCCAGGTTGGCCGCCACTGATGACCGGCGAAAGTGTTGGTTCCACTGCGTAGGCTTTCATCCCGCTCCATTCGGCCTTCAAGGCCTCAGCGCAACCTGTCAGGTGGCCCCCTGTGCCTACGCCTGTGATCATGACGTCAATCGGGCTGTCCGCAAAATCGGAGAGAATTTCCTTCGCTGTGGTTGCAATGTGGACCTTGTAATTGGATTCATTATCGAACTGGCTAGGCATCCAAGCTCCATCAATGGTGCCCAGCAATTCCTGAGCGCGTTCGATCGCGCCTTTCATGCCTTTTTCCTTGGCAGTGAGGTCAAAGCTCGCACCATAAGCGAGCATCAACCGCCGACGTTCCAGCGACATGCTTTCCGGCATGACGAGGATCAGCTTATAGCCTTTAACGGCAGCCACCATGGCGAGCCCGATACCGGTATTGCCAGATGTCGGTTCGACGATCGTACCGCCGGGCTTCAGCGCGCCCGACTTTTCTGCATCCTCGACCATCGCAAGGCCAATGCGGTCTTTGATAGAGCCACCCGGGTTCGCGCGCTCGCTTTTGATCCAGACTTCATGATCGGGAAACATTTTGGACAAACGGATATGCGGCGTGTTGCCAATCGTCTCAAGAATGTTTGCAGCTTTCATGGGATCGCTCCTTCTCCAAATGTCTGGTCACAACTGCTTTAGCAGGTTTTGCGTCTAATTCACTCGTCCAAATCTTCTGGGGGATCGAAGGTTTTGGTTGTTCTGAGTACTGGGAATATTCGTGCCCAAAGAGCGACGGTTACAATCGCACCGATGCCGCCTGTTACAACTGCACCAACAGGCCCCATCGCATAAGCAAGGCTGCCAGAGAAGAAGTCACCACCTTCGTTGGAAGCGCTGATAGTCAGTTGAGAGACTGCAGATACCCGACCGCGTTTTTCATCGGGAGTATGCAGCTGGATAAGCGAGCCTCGGATATACACGCTGAACATGTCTGCAGCACCGACAATGAAGAGCATGGATAAGCTTAGCAGCATATTTGTCGAAAGCCCGAAGATGATGGTGCATACGCCGAACACAAATACGGCCCAAAGCATTTTAGGCCCGACGTTTGTTTTGAGTGGCCTGAAGGAAAACCACACCGCTGTAAGCGCTGCGCCCACAGCAGGAGCCATGGCTAGCTGTGCCAGTCCTTGCTCGCCCACTTGCAGGATATCGCGCGCGTAAACCGGAAACAGAGCGGTTGCGCCGGCAAGGAATACTGCAAACAGGTCGAGAGTGATTGAGCCTAGCACCATCTTGTTTCGCCCGACATAGCGGAGCCCGTCGACGATCTGCCCAATCGGACGTACGTCTCTTTTCAAAGCAGGCTGTGGGACCTTGCCAATCATGCTCATGGCGAGGAATGCCAAGCCAAACAGGCCTGTCGAGACGGTGTAAGGCAAGGCTGGCTCTATGGCATATAGGTAACCACCCAAAGCAGGACCTGCTATCATGCCGCTTTGCCACGAGATTGACGTGAGCGCGATGGCATTAGGCAGTATCGACTTGGGAATTAGATTTGCGGCTAGTGCCGACATCGCAGGTCCGGTAAATGCGCGTCCTATGCCTAGCAGGACAGCGATGGCAAATAACACCGGCAAAGCCATAGTTTCATTCCAAGTGAACCATGCCAGCGCCGCTGCACAGATCATCTGTAACAGGATTGTCAGCATACCCAGAGTGCGGCGATCAAACCGGTCTGCGGCAAGACCGGAAAATGGTGTGAGGATGAAAAGCGGTGCAAATTGGAACAATCCGATCAGTGCAAGCTGCCCGGAAGCTTCCGCAACGCTCATTCCGCCGTCGCGCGCGATGTTGTAAGTCTGCCATCCGATGATGAGCATCATCGAATATTGCGCAAGGGTCATGGCTAAGCGAGCGAGCCAAAAAAACCTGAAGTTAGCAACTTGAAACGGGTGCGTTGGCTCTGCCGGCGAAGGTATATCTGCTTGGTCCACCGGCGCGCCATGACAGCACCCGCGCTCAGTGCCAAGTTCCAATTATCTGTATCGGCGTATTGGAAACAAAAAAGGGCGCTCAAAGGCGCCCTTTGTTCATCCATGCTTTGCCTGTCAGCGCGGTCGGCGCAGACGCGGGTTAGGTTGAAGCGTATCAATGATCGTCATGAAGTCATCGAGGCGAATAATACGCTCGAACTGGAAACCGGCGCGGTCATCATGGGCCCAGATTACATAGGCTTCAATGCGCCCAACGATTGGAAGACGGATGATAACACGATCGCCTCGGTTAAGACCTTCGCATTGATCCACCATAAATCCATGCGCAGAGATATTAGCGATATGCAGACTGATGTCGCCCTTGCGATGATGCTCGACAATCGCAGGGAAATCGACTGGATGACGCGCTGCGCGGCGCAAGTCTGTTACGCTAAGGTTTGCTCCTGCTGTCACGGTCGCCGACCCTCCATTAATCGTTTCGCTCAATGCCTAATGCATGAGAAAGGCTGACAATTGGTAAAGCCGATCTTCGATATTGGGCGCAGCGCTTTTCGGTGGGGCGTTAGTAACCTGAGTTAAAAGCTTTTTATCTCGTGACGAGGCCGTGCTTTTTCTTGCCTAAACTCAGCCGAAGTTGAGTGCCTTGGCTTGGCAAAAGAAGAAATCCGGGGTCGTTAACAGCCGCATCATCAAGTTTGACTGCGCCTTCCGCGATCTTGCGTTTCGCTTCCCCATTGGATGCTGTGAAACCGATTGCGGTAAGAGCCGCTGCAACGCGCATACCTTCATTACCAACAGCCAGAGTTGGCAGATCTTCGCCAGCGCCGCCTCCAGCAAAAGTCTCTTTCGCGGTTGCTTCCGCAGCCTTGGCAGCTTCGTCGCCTCGGACCATAGCCGTCACAGCATTTGCAAGTACGATCTTGGCTTCGTTGATTTCAGCACCTTCAAGCGCTTCCAGCCGGGCAATCTCTTCCAACGGGATATCGGTAAAAATCCGCAGGAAGTGCCCAACGTCTCTGTCATCAGTATTCCGCCAATACTGCCAGAAATCGTAAGCTGGCAGCTGATCTTCATTAAGCCAGATTGCGCCTGATACTGACTTGCCCATCTTTTGCCCGTCAGACCGCGTGATCAACGGAGCAGTAACCCCGTAAACCTCTTTGCCATCAATTCGGCGTGCCAGCTCAATACCGTTGACAATATTGCCCCATTGATCGCTACCGCCCATTTGCAGTTGGCAATTATATTCGCGCGCCAGAACCAGATAGTCATAGGCTTGCATGATCATGTAGTTGAATTCGATAAAGGTCAGCGGTTGCTCGCGGTCGAGCCGAAGTTTGACGGAATCGAATGTCAGCATGCGATTGATTGTGAAGTGCGGTCCGACATCGCGCAGCAATTCGACATATCCAAGTTTGGATAGCCAATCATCATTGTTGATGAGCAGCGCGCCAGTTTCACTATCATCGAAACGAAGGATACGCTCAAAGGTACCTTGAATGCCCGCAATGTTGCTCGCAAGCTTCTCTTCCGTCAGCATCTGACGCGTTTCATCACGGCCAGACGGGTCCCCGACTTTGGCCGTTCCTCCGCCCATGATCACGATCGGGCGGTGGCCAGCATCTTGGAGGCGCTTCAAAAGCATGATCGATGCAAGGTTTCCGATATGCAGCGAAGGCGCGGTTGGATCGAACCCGACATAGCCGGTCACAACTTGCTTAGCCGCAAGCGCGTCCAGCGCCTCCGGATCAGTGATCTGGTGGAGATGGCCGCGCTCTTCCAGAAGGCGCAAAAGATCAGATGTGTATTTGCTCATTTCGCGGCAGCCTCTAGCAGCGGTTCTTCGTTTGCGTAAGCCTCTTGCAGCCAGCTTCTCACAAACCTAGTCAGTGTGGCTATGCGAACGCTCAAGTTACATCCTGATTGTGAGGCTGGCCCCGTCCAATCGGTCAAAGCAACCTTGGTCCCTACCGCGCATGGGTGCAAAGCGTCCTTCAAGCTGGAAGGCGACATTGCTGCGATCAAAGTGCCGGTAGCGCAAGCTCCCGAGCGGACTGATTTCCTCTGGAAGACGACGTGCTTTGAGATTTTCTGGCAGCCTGATGGAGGCAGTGATTACAGGGAGTTCAATCTCTCTCCATCATCGCGTTGGGCAGCATATGACTTTGATGATTTTCGCGAGAATGCACGCGATGCGCCTGTGCAAAGCGTCGCAATCACAAGTAAGCAATATGCGGACAACCTGGCTTTGGATGCAGCCATTGATTCAGATCTTTCCGTTCCTGCTAAAGTAGCGCTGAACGCGATTATCGAAGACACTCATGGGAACATCCAATATTGGGCGCTGGCATTTCAGGATGGCAAGGCCGATTTTCACAGCGAAGTGTGCCGACAATTGCGTTTGGAGAGCCGATAATGGCGATGAAATTTGGAATTGATCGTCTGCTGGCGGAACCGGAACTGCGCAAACCATTGGAAGGCAAGCGTGTTGCGCTGATCGCGCACCCCGCCAGCGTGACAGCAGATCTGACTCACTCGCTCGATGCTTTGATTGAAGCGGGCGTGAATGTAACCGCTGCTTTTGGCCCGCAACATGGGCTCAAAGGCGATAAGCAGGACAATATGGTCGAAACTGCGGACGAGATCGATCCGCATTACCGTATCCCGATTTTCAGCCTTTATGGCGAAGTGCGCCGTCCCACCTCTGAGATGATGTCTTCTGCCGATGTCTTCCTGTTCGATCTGCAAGACCTGGGCTGCCGAATCTACACCTTTGTAACCACGCTGCTTTACTTGCTGGAAGAGGCGGCAAAGGCCGGCAAAGAGGTGTGGGTGCTGGACCGTCCGAACCCGGCTGGTCGCCCTGTTGAAGGCACTTTGCTGGTGGCTGGACATGAGAGCTTTGTAGGCGCAGCGCCGATGCCCATGCGCCATGGCCTTACGCTAGGAGAAATGGGGCATTGGTTTGTCGATCACTTTGATCTCGACGTCGAATATCGCGTGATAGACATGCACCATTGGTTGCCAGAGGCAGCACCGGGCTTTGGCTGGCCGCAGGATCGTATCTGGATCAACCCGTCTCCAAATGCTGCAAGCCTTAACATGGCCCGCGCCTATGCTGGCACAGTCATGCTGGAAGGTGCGACGCTGAGCGAGGGCAGGGGGACTACGCGCCCCTTGGAAGTGCTGTTCGGCGCGCCCGATATTGATGCAAAGGCGGTGCTAGAGATGATGCACAAGCTTGAACCGGAATGGATGACAGGTTGCGCGATCCGGGATTGCTGGTTCGAGCCAACTTTTCACAAGCATGTCGGCACGCTTTGCAATGCGCTGATGATCCACGCAGAGGGCCCGCATTATACGCACAGCCTGTTCCGACCGTGGCGCTTGCAAGCGCTCGCCTTCAAAGCAGTCCGGACGCTTTATCCAGACTATGATTTGTGGCGGGGCAAGGATTTCAAATATGAATACACCGATGATGTGTTGGCGATTGATGTGATCAATGGCGGTCCGTCTTTGCGTGAATGGGTTGATGATGCGGGTACAGAGCCCGGCGATCTTGATGCGGTTGCCAGCGCTGATGAAGCGAGCTGGGTTGCAACAGTGCGCGAACACTTGCTGTATTGAACGGAGAGAACGCAGGCGATGGCCA
>WTKI01000215.1:7612-10465 GCA_011524425.1 Altererythrobacter sp.
GATGCGGACAAGCAATCACTCGGATCAATCGACTATGAACAATGGCGCTGGATCCTTGAAGTAAACTTGCTGGGCGCGATGCGCGTAACAGAAGCCTTGATGGACAATGTCGCGACAAGCGAGCTGAAGCAGATTGTAATGATCAGCTCTGATCTTGCGTCAATTGCGCGCAACACCATGGGCGGTTCGCATCTCTACCGGACCAGTAAAGCGGCGCTGAATATGCTTGCTAAGGGCGTCGCCGCTGATCTGGCGGACAAGGATGTGATCGTAGTTGCACTGTCGCCGGGTTGGACTCAAACCGATATGGGCGGCCCGCAAGCGATTTGGACCACGTCGCAGAGTGTTTCCAAGCAGCGCGAAGTGATCGCCGGTTTAACGTTTAGTGATAGCGGAAAATTCTACGAGCTGCAGGGATCGCAAGTCCCTTGGTAATAATGTCTGGGCTTAATCCAGCTCGATATAATCCTGTGTTTCCGGATCCCATTGAAAGGCTGAACCAATCGGGCTGTCGATCAGATGGATCCAGCGATCATCGGTATTAAGAACCTTACCCAAGGCTATGTATTGAAAGGGTGTTTCTTTATCGGAATCAGCCTCAATCGCATCCTGCGTTCCTCTTATCCGCCACCCGCTGTCAGGATATTTGTCGTCTTTTGCCGCCATGTCCGGCTCTTCACGATAAAGATAATCCACGTGGCTGCGGCCTTCGATGACACACTCATCGACCAGGCAGCGATCCCAGTATTCCCTGCGCGATGGTGTTGCAGGGCGCGGATTGCTTTTCGAAAATGCAGTCGCGATTACATGGGTAAGCGGGATTGCCACGGGCATGCCTAATTCGATCAGCGGCATGTCATGCGGTTCATTGTCCAGCGTTCCGAAAACAATCCCGCCATCAATCCTTTCGATATGCACCCACATGCGTTCAGCGCCGTATTTTGTCTCACCTTCTGTTTGGCGAAAGATCGCTTTCACTCCGTCGCCTGGTTTGAGGGCGGCCAGCTCGATCTCATGAGGCATTTCAAATGTGTACGGCGCTTCTGCCGCGATTGGCCGCGGATCATCCAAAGCGATTCCGGGGGGAAGGCCGGAAATGCTCAGTGTCCCTGCTTGCGGCTCAATTCGCGCATTGCATCATCCAGTCCATCGAGCGTGAGGGGATACATGCGGTCGCTGACCAGTTCTTTCATGATCTTGGTCGACTGCGAATAGCTCCATTGCTTCTCCGGCACCGGGTTCAGCCACACTGTTGCCGGATAGGTGTTAGTGACGCGTTGCATCCATACACCGCCTGCTTCTTCGTTCATATGCTCGACCGAGCCGCCGGGATGAGTGATCTCGTAAGGGCTCATCGCGGCATCGCCGACGAAGATCACTTTGTAATCGTGACCATATTTGTGGAGAACGTCCCAAGTCTTTGTGCGCTCTTGCCAGCGGCGCTTATTGTCCTTCCATACGCCTTCATAGAGGCAGTTATGGAAGTAGAAGAACTCAAGGTTCTTGAATTCCGTAGTGGCTGCGCTGAACAATTCTTCGCACAGCTTGATGAAGGGGTCCATTGATCCGCCAACGTCCAGAAACAGCAGCAGTTTGACGGCATTGCGCCGTTCAGGCCGCATGTGGATATCAAGCCAGCCTTGCTTGGCCGTGCCGTCAATAGTGGCATCAAGGTCGAGCTGGTCCGGATTGCCTTCGCGCGCAAAGCGGCGCAGCCGCCGCAAAGCCATTTTAATGTTGCGCGTGCCCAATTCCTTGGTGTTGTCCAAGTTCTTGAACTCGCGCTTTTCCCAGACCTTGATTGCACGCTTATGCTTGCTTTCGCCGCCGATCCGAACGCCTTCCGGATTGTAGCCGGAGTGACCGAAGGGCGATGTGCCGCCCGTGCCGATCCACTTGTTCCCGCCTTCATGGCGCTTTTGCTGCTCTTCAAGCCGCTTCTTAAGCGTATCCATAATCTCGTCCCAGTCGCCCAGGGACTTGATCTCTTCCATTTCTTCCGGCGTGAGGAACTTTTCAGCGACCGCCTTCAACCAGTCTTCGGGGATATCGACCGGGTTCTGTCCATAATCCGTCAGGATGCCCTTAAAGACTTTCTGGAAAACCTGATCGAACCGATCCAGCATGCCTTCGTCTTTTACAAAGGTCGCACGGCTAAGATAGTAGAACGCTTCAGGTGATTGCTCGATAACATCCTTGTCGAGCGCTTCGAGCAGAGTGAGATGCTCTTTGAACGACGCGCCAATTCCGGCTTCGCGTAACTCGTCAACGAAATTGAAAAACATAACCGGTGTTTAGCGCGAACAGATGATCTTCGCTACCCTGACGCAACGTCAACTAGACAGCGACACCAAACCCGCCCTTTTAAGCAATTGCTAACCGTAATCGGTTACCTGCACCTCAGCGAAATTAAGGGGCCAACCGGCATGAAGCCGACAGCTATTGATACTGAGAATTCAACAATTCTGGACCTCATCCCCGAGAAGTGCGGAGAGGTTACCGTTGAATGCACAGATGTTGCTGGCATCGTCCAGTCTGTCATTGACGCATCGGAGAAACTTCGTGCCGAGCATGAAGAGCTTGCCGGTACGGTTCGTACTTTGGAAGCGGACCAAGCAAAAGTTGCGGATGCAACCGATGAATCCCGCCTGCTTTCTGAAAAAGCGATCCAGCGCCTTAATCATGGCACCGCACTGATTCAGAATTCGCTTTCGGAGATCAATTCGCTCCTGGAACTTGTCGAAGCAATGGGTCAACATGTGACAAGCTTTGCGTCTGCGATGGACCAAGTCCGGCGCAGTGCGCAAGATATTGAGCAGATCGCGGAGACTACAAATATCCTTGCTTTGAACG
>WTKI01000198.1:0-2614 GCA_011524425.1 Altererythrobacter sp.
AGACAGGCATCCATCTGCACAATGGTCTTGCCGCCAGACAAACGCTGGAAACCCCACTCCCGAACATCTTTCAAGGGACGTGTGCGAATTCCGCTCGCTTCGACCAGTGCAGCAATCGAATCCGCTGGCATAGCGCCCGCGCCTTGCCAGCTGGCGAGACCGCCGTCCCCGTGCCTGACCGCCAGCAAAGGCGGAACCAGAAGCTCGCGCATCACATTGAGCGCATCGGGCATTTCGCGATCCGTAGCATCATAGCACGCCTTCAAGTCCGTCAGCACAGCAATGGCATCCATCTGCGCCAGAGGACTGCGCGACAGCACTCCGCCATCTTCGCTCACGAGCTCGCCCAAGGCGCGAACTAGCCCCGCTTCGCCATAAAGACGCCGGGCCTTGCCTTGCGGTGTAAGCAGACCTGCGGCGGTTATCGCTGCCCAGCCGGCAACCTCGCCAAGCCGGTCATTGGATCGGCCGGCATTGCGATCGAGCCAGCGCGCGGTTTGTTCGATTGCGCTGAGCATTCTCTTGCGCATACCGGACTGACCATCTGATAAGACAATCGGCGCGTGCACGAGCCAAGCGAGCAATCTCTTGCCAGCGTGCTCGACTTCCCACGCCGCGCCTTTGCCAACGCCTGACTTGCCAGTTTGATTCGCATCCAGCCATGCACAGCAAATCCGCTCGGCTATTGGCACAGCCTGTTCACGCGGGGCTGCCGCAGACAAATCGCGGAGCCATGAAAAGCCGTGGATCACCCGTTCGAAAGGCTCCGTCATGCGCGAGGACGACTCAAAGTCCATTTCGTCAATCGGCACTTTCGCACCATGGATCTGGAAGTGGCCCGCGCGCAGCGCCATCCCTAATACGCGGTCGCCAGCCAGAGGCGTTTCAACCGTCGCCAGCAAGCGCAAGGCGTCGGGCTTGCTAAAAGGAGCTGCGAGCGTCGGACCCGGCACGCCCAGACGATAAGCAAGGCGCAGCAAACGCTCACCTGCGCTGATTTTCGGCGCGGAGAAATCGCTCAGCACCAATGCGCGAGAAGGCGCTAGCGGAATAGTCTCTTCGTCAATCGGTGCGTCTGCAACACCAGGCTCCGCTTCCCGCGCTAACGGAATTGCGCGCTTGCCCTGCTTGCCACCTGTAAGGTCAAGCTCCTGTTCGCGCGGCGAGAGCGGCAATGCGCCGCCCTCTGCATATTCTACGCGCTCATTGGCGTCGTTTGTGTCCTGCTCGGGCGCATCCTGCGCACCTTTGGAAAGCATGGCGTCCATCAGCTTTCACCCTTCAAGGCTGCGATATTGGAGGCGTAGCAATCCGGCCCGCCCTTAAAGGTAGCCGACCCGGCAACGAGCACATCTGCCCCCGCTTCAACGCAGAGCCTTGCTGTCTCTGCATTGACGCCGCCATCGACTTCCAAATGAATGTCGCGTCCCGATTTTTCGATCATTCGCCGCACTGCTTCTATTTTCTTCAGCTGCGAATAGATAAAGCTTTGTCCGCCAAAGCCAGGATTGACGCTCATGATCAAAACTAGATCAATGTCATCAATCAGATACTCCAGCATTTTGGCCGGAGTTGCAGGATTGAGAGAAATGCCGGCTTTTTTACCCAAACCCTTAATGGCCTGCACTGTGCGATGCGTGTGCGGTCCGGCTTCTGGATGCACAGTGATAATATCCGCGCCCGCAGCTGCGAATTCCTCCAGATAGAAATCAACCGGAGAGATCATCAGATGTACATCGAAGATCTTGTCCGTATGGGGCCGCAAGGCCTTGACCACCATCGGCCCGATTGTGAGGTTGGGAACATAGTGCCCGTCCATTACATCCACATGGATCCAGTCCGCACCTGCTGCGTCGATTGCGCGCACTTCTTCCCCAAGCTTGGCAAAGTCAGCGGAAAGGATCGAAGGTGAAATAAGCGGTGTCGGCATGGCGGTACCAGAATGCTGCAAGCGCTCAATGGATTACGTGCCTGCCGACTCGCGAACAAGCGGGCCGCCTCGCTTATCCACGTTGGTCAACGCAATTTGCCCACTGAACGTCAGACAAAACCGAAATTCAGCGTGAATTCAGCCGATCATGTTCATATATCTGCCAATCTTGAGAGGTATCGCTTGCGTTGCAAGTTCGCATAGGCCTCTCATTTAGTGCGGGGAATTGACCATTTTCACAAGCAGATCCTTTCTGACTTTCACTGCGGCTGCGCTTGGCTCTGCTGTGTTTGCTTTGCCCGGATCAGCGCAGTCGCAACCGGCGAGTGAGTATCGCAACACCATCGGCAACAATATGCGTGCCTGTGCGCCGGGCGGAGGCCCTGCTGTGCGAGTAACTGTCACCGGTATCCGGAGTGCAGACGGTATGGTTCGCGTGCAAAGTTATCGCGGCACAAAGGCCGAATGGCTGGAGAAAGGCCGGTGGCTCAATCGCATTGAAGCGCCAGCGCGCAAAGGCCGGATGGTGTTCTGCATGCCTCTGCCAGCGACGGGCACTTACGGAATTGCCGTGCGTCATGACGCCAACGGAAATGGCAAAACAGACATCAGCGAAGATGGCGGAGCTATGTCAAACAACCCTTCGATCAACATCTTCAACCTTGGCAAACCAAGCTACAAGAA
>WTKI01000198.1:2714-5734 GCA_011524425.1 Altererythrobacter sp.
AGGCGTGGACTAAGCGTATCTCCATCGCCGCTATAGGCGATGCCCGAAGCCTCCCATGCAAGCGGGAGCAGACCGTCAAAATGCTGCGCATTCACAGAGAGGATATCATTTTCCCGCCCCGCTTTCTCGACGCGGAATTCTGCTGTGTAGGTTGCCCGGAAAAGAGCGCGCCAAAAGTCTTCTGCACGGCCCGCTTGAGGCCCGAGCACTGCTGCTAAACGCGCGGCGGTTTGTGCTGCAGCACTCACCGCAGCAAGGGTTTGTGCCTTGGCCGCCTCGCTTTGGGCCCAAACAAGACCGCATGGTTGGACAAAGCGTGCCCAGATGGTTGTGTCGAGCCGGTCGCCTGAAGCCGCCTCTTGAAAGCGCGCCAGCGACATAGTGGCGACCTTGGCGCGCAATGTGATGCCTGCCTCGCTTGAGCGCTCGTGATACGACACCAGTGGCCAGATCCGCTCCTTCTGTTTGCCCGGCAAGAGGAGGTAGAAGTCCAGCACCCCTTCAAACGAACCAGTCCGCAGGTTTGACCCATAAAACAGCACCGCGATCGCGCCGGCTTCTCTCGCCAAAGCCTCGCCGAACTCGGCAACCTGGCGCTCGACTGGCGCTGCAAGACGCTCAGCAATGCGGGCTTCCAATGCGTTCATAGTTTAAGCCATTACGTCAGGCAGGCGGCGCAACAAAGCTCAGTTCCGGCCCTGTGCTGACTTCATAGCGCCCTGCTGGAAAAGCCTCTCCGTCAAGGATGAAAGGTTCATCGAGCTCCATGGCAAAGCCTGTCGTAACAACGCGGTGGAAGCCGCGTTCACGCAAGTCCTTAGGGGTCCAGCCAGCAACGATAAAGGGCAGCAAGGCTGTCGTTCGGCGGGTGATCTGATCAAGCACCGCCATTTTCAAACCCTTGCGCAAATGCCCGAAGGGTTTGATGCCCGCCGGCATGCGCTCGAGCGTTGATGCAAACAGCAATTGGCGCCTGTTCGGATCGCCTTGGCCGCTATGGGCAAGTCTGGCCCCGTCTGGCTTCAGTCGCAGGTCCATTTGCGCACCCCTGCGCCACGGATTGGCACGCGTGCCGAACACAGCCTGCAATACGCCCCAGCCAGCGGTCACGCCCACCGCCAGACTGTTGAAAGCGCCAAGTTTATGCGCGCTTTGCCCCGCTTGCGTACCCAGTGTGAATGCGCCAGCGCCTAGAATAAAACCTAAAACACGCGCGTCCGGCTCACCTTCGGGCTGAATCGCCATCGGCGTCCGGACAATCCTGCGGCCAATACGAAAAGCTTCCACGGCTTGTGCGATTGACCAGTCCGAAGGCGCATCAAGATCAACGGTCAGCGCATTGGTTTTGCCCTTGGGAAGAACGGCTATGGTCGGCCATGCATCACCGAAGATCGACTGCCCGCTTGTCAAAACATCACGCACAGTGCCGTCGCCGCCATTTATTATAAGCAGATCGATCTCGCGCGCAGCAAAATCCGCCAAAGCTTCAGGCAATTGATCGCGGTTACCCGGCTGCGCGACAAATATGTGCGGACTGGCACCGCAATCCAGATCCTGCCCGCGATTGCGATGACTACGCGGGTTATAGATCACTCCTACGCTCGGCTCATCGCCTCTGTTCGACGCCGGTTTTCCGCTCTCAGCCTCCCCTCTTCCAGGCGTTGCCGCACCGCCGCTAGCGCGGGGCAAATGGCTGAATTCGTGGACTGTAGACGGCATGGTTTCCAAGCCTTAACCTCAATTCATGCCTGTGACCTAGGGATTTCTCCGCAGGGGCGGATTTCCGGCCTCGTGCTGTGGCGCTTTTGCAAAATTGCTTGAGCGCCAGAAAACCAGCGCTAACATCGCTCCATGCTGACAAAAGACTTACTCGATTCCGCACGCGGCCTTGCCGATGAGATCGTTTCACTCAGGCGCGCTATCCACAAAGAGCCTGAATTGGGGCTGGAAACACCTAAAACGCTAGCCAAGGTAAAAGCTGCGCTGGATGGGCTGCCCTTGGAATGGCGAGAAGGTCCATCCTGTACGGGCGCGGTTGCAACACTAGTGGGGACAGGCGAGGGGCCGGGCGCCGACCGCCGCGTTCTGCTGCGCGGTGACATGGACGCGCTCCCGATGGACGAGAAGACAAATCTGGACTTTGCATCAACCATTCCCGGCCGCATGCATGCCTGTGGGCACGACACACACACAGCAATGCTTGCAGGGGCTGCACAATTGCTTTGCGCGAAGCGTGACAGCTTTGCGGGCACAGTCGATTTTATGTTCCAGCCCGGCGAGGAAGGCTATCATGGCGCGCGTCACATGCTCAATGACGGATTGATCGATCCGCTACCGGATGCAGCCTTTGCGCTCCACATCATGCCTAATGCACCGTTCGGAGTGCTCGGCGGCAAGCCGGGCCCTTTGCTGGCGGCAGCTGACGAGTTTAACATTACCGTTAAGGGGCAAGGGGGGCATGCCAGTATGCCGCATGACTGTGTAGACCCTGTACCTGGTGCCGCAGCGATTGTCGGAGCCATACAGGCCATGGTCACGCGTCGCTTCAAAGCCGCTGATCCCGTGATTGTGACGGTAACGCAAATCCATGCTGGCACTGCGCACAATGTGATCGCAGATGATGTGAAACTCGGCGGCACCATCCGAACCCTTAGCCCGGAGCATCGCGAGAAAGTTCACAAGCTTATCGCAGAGACCGCAAAGCAGACAGCCGCCGCTTACGGACTGGAAGCAGAAGTTGAACTGACATTGGGCTTCCCTGTGACGGTGTGCGACGAACGCGCGGTCGATTTGGGCAAAAAGGTCGCCAAGGACGTTGGCGGCGAAGGTGCATGGCTTGATTTGAAGGACCCCTTGATGGGCGCGGAGGACTTTTCTTACGTCCTTGAAAAAGTGCCCGGTGCGATGTTTTTCCTCGGCGTAGCGCAAGAAGGCAGCGACTGGAGCGCGTGCTGCGCCATCCATAGCCCGCGCATGCATGTTGACGAGAACGCCTTGCCGCGCGGCACTGCGGTTCTGTC
>WTKI01000198.1:5834-10443 GCA_011524425.1 Altererythrobacter sp.
TCTTCAGGTGGTGCAGTCAGCCGTGAAACCACAGCTGCTGCGATGATTGAGAGCACAAACACACCCCAGATGCGGATGATGAATGGAACATCAGGCATGCCAAATTTCAGCGCCACATTGACTGCAAGCGATCCCAGCAAGGCAGTGAAAGCCCCCACAGCATTCATCTTCTTGTCGAAGAAGCCGAGCAGGAAGACCACAACAATACCCGGCGCAATGAATCCGGTATATTCCTGAACCGTCTGGAACCCGCTTTCAAAGCCGCCGATGAAAGGCCGGGCAAGGAAAAGCGCAATCACCATCGCTCCAAATGCAGCCAGGCGGCCGACAGTCACATAATGCTGCTCCGGCTCTGACGGTTTCCAGCTGCGATACAGGTCCATTGTGAAGATTGTAGAGATCGAGTTCATCATCGACGCGAGCGAACTCACAACCGCAGCGATCAATGCTGCAAAGACTAGCCCGCGCAGACCCGCAGGCGCAAAGCTCATCAACTCGCCATAGGTGCGGTCCGATTTTTCAGCGAGTGCCGCGCCATCAAGCATGCCTTGCTGCGCCAGGATCACAGCCGCAATGCCGGGGATTACAACGATGAAGGGAACCAGCACTTTGAGGAAGGCGGCAAATGCCAAGCCCTTTTGCGCTTCGCCCAAATTCTCCGCACCCAGCGCGCGCTGAATGATGTACTGATTAAAGCCCCAATAGCTGAAATGCAGAACCCATAGCCCGCCCAGCAAAGTCCAAATGCCCGGCAGGTCCGAATAGGCTGGATTGCTTTCGTCCAGGATCATTTCGAAATGGCCCGGCATTTCCTGCATCAGCATGGACAGCCCGCCCAAGGCTCCGTCTGCCGGCAAGGCGTCCAAGGCGATCCATGTGATTGCGAAGCCGCCAAGGATCAGAATTACAACTTGGATGATGTCAGTAAGCGCTACCGCTTTCAGTCCGCCATAAAGCGAATAAAGCGCTGCAAAGCCCGCCAGTGCGGCCATCGCGGTCATCACGCTCCAACCGGTCAGCGAGGTTACCGCGAGACCTCCCAGCCACAGCACAGTGGTGAGGTTCACTGCTGTATAGAGAGCAACCCAAAAGACACTCATCAGCGTTTTGACGCCGTGGCCATACCGCTGATCAAGGAACTGCGGCATAGTGTAAATCTTGCGTTTCAAGAAAATCGGCAGGAAGTATTTGGCGACAATTATTAGAACAATCGCCGCTTGCCATTCATAGGCCGCAATCGCGATGCCGACGGCGTAACCTTGGCCTGACTGGCCAATGATCTGCTCAGCAGAGATATTCGACGCGATCAGAGATGCACCGATTGCCCACCACGGCAAAGCGCGCCCAGCGAGGAAGTAATCCTCTGTGTTTTTGTCATGGCCCTTAGGCTCACGGCTCACAAACAGTGCAATGCCCAGCAGCGCCAGCGCATAGCCAGCGATGATCACGATATCGATCGTTTCAAGCGTCACAGAAATCCCCTCCCATTAAAGGCCAGACTGTTCTTCATCTGCGCCCATCTAATTCAATTTCTGGTCAGAAAGCGCATGCCGTCCCTTCAGGCAAAGCTTCGCGACGCACGCTTGAAACACGGAATGTCACTTCTCCGTCCGATTCAAACGCTATGCGCTTATCTAGATTTTTTACGCATTCCGACGTGAGCACCATCTCCCGCCATCCTTTGCCTTGTGCAAGCTCGAATCGGGCAGTCACATCGATTGGTTCATTGTCGCCAAAGCGCAGTCGCACCGCCCCTGTTGGCCTTGTGACCACTTCATAAGCGATGCGGTAAGCGCCGTTAGTGTCATTGGTTTGCTGGAGCCCGAAATAGGAGCCAGCACCCAATGAGACTTCACGCGAATCTTCCTGCGCATCACGATCATAGCCGCGGGCCATGACGCCTGATCCGTTCATGTCGCCCCGCATTTGCGGGATCAGTTCTTCAAAGCCAGCACCATCCAAGCGGCCGGCAAAGGCGCTCACGCCGGAACCCAATCGTCCCGCGTCGAACATGTCCGCACCTTCGACAACCGCTAGCGCAGCGCAATCCTCACTCAGCTCTCCCAATGGAGCAATATCGGTAAGAGAAAGCCCATGGCCTAGCGCAAACAAAGCGCCTTCAGGCCCGTTTAGCGGCCTGCCCTCACATGTTTCAGGCCAGGAAAATGACAACTTGCCAGTGGCAGGCATCTTACCTGTCAGCACATCAGCCACACCGGCGCCTTCGCTTCCTGGTAGCCAAGCAGCAACGAATGCGTCCGAGGCATTCAATTCGCGATTCATCCACATCGGGCGCCCGGAAAGGAACACCGCCACTACTGGAATGTCTTGCGCCTTAAAGCCTTCGAGCAGTTTTAGCCCTTCTTCATCGCGGAACACGAGATCACGTTGATCACCGGCAAATTCAGCATAAGGCCGCTCACCAAAGACAACGATGGCAACGTCCGGACGCTTCTCGAATGTTCCGTCTTCTGAGAGCTTTGCAGTGCCGCCTGTCGCTGCGACATTCTCTGCAATCCCGTCCCAGATCGATGTGGCTTTAGGGAAGCGCGCGCGCGGCAGCTGGTCTTTTCGCCCGCCTTGCCATTCAAGCGTCCAGCCGCCCGACGCTTGTCCTACGTCATCTGCAGCGGTACCTGCGACAAGGACATTTGCCCCTGCCTTTAACGGCAACACGCCATTGTTTTTGAGCAGCACTTGAGACTTAGCGACAGCTTCGCGAGCCAAAGCGCGATGTTCGGCTGAAGCAAGCAGTTCATACTGTCCTGCAACACCCCGCTGTGACGGGCGCCTGGCGTTTTCGCCTAAGAGCCCGGCCCGATATTTCACCCGCAAAACCCGCGTGACAGCCTCATCAATGCGGGCCATCGGGATAGCGCCATCTCCAACCTGTGCGATGAGACTCTCCATCAGCGCTTTCCAGTCATCAGGCACCATGTAGATATCAAGGCCCGCCATCAAGGATTGCGGGCAGTCGGTAACGGTGCAGCCTTTTATCTGTCCGTGGCCGTTCCAGTCACCGACAACCAAACCGTCAAATCCCATCTGCCCGCGCAGCACATCTGTGAGCAAAGCTTCATTGCCGTGCATCTTGCGACCGTTGATGGAATTGAAACTGGCCATAATCGCTTCGACGCCTGCGTCGATCGCTGCGGGGTAGGGCTTGCCATGGAGCGCAAGCAGCTGGTCAATATTGCCATTTACATCGCCTTGGTCGACACCGCTTTCCGTGCCTCCGTCGCCGAAAAAGTGCTTGGCGGTTGCGATTACGCGTGTGTCCCCCAGATAGCCGTCGCTACCCTTGGTTCCCTGCTGACCTTCAATCAACGCAGCGCCTAGCTTAGCCACGAGGTCGGGGTCTTCGGAATAACTTTCGTATGTCCGTCCCCAGCGATCATCGCGGGCTACGGCCACGGTTGGAGAGAAGTTCCAGTCAATCCCCGTTACTTCGATCTCAATCGCTGTCGCGTGCCCAATTCGGCGCACGAGATCAGCATCGCCTGTCGCACCAAGCGCAATGTTATGCGGAAACAGCGTCGCGCCTACGATGTTCGAGTGGCCATGCACGGCATCCGTGCCCCACATCACCGGGATTGCTGGCTCTCCATTGGGAAGCGGCTGGGTCGAGGCATCATACATCTCGTCCGCCAAGCGCAACCATTCTGACGGAGGAGCAAACTCGTCGCCATAAGGTCCGCCATTGCCGCCATTCAAATAGCTGCCAAAACGATAGCGCTCCATGTCTTCGGCGGTAAATGAGTTGATTTGCGGCTGGATCAGTTGCGCAATTTTGCGCTCAAGACTCATGCGTGCAACAAGGTCTGCAACCTTGCTGTCTTCTTTAGAGGCGACCGATTCAGCTTGAACTGTCGAAGGCGCCTGTGGCGATGCGATTTCCGGCGCAACGGTAGTGCACCCTGAAATTCCTGCAGCCATTCCGATTATGGCTACAGACAGTCTCAACCCGGCACGCATTGTGTTTCTCCCTCCCGACCAATAACGTCCCTGATTCCCATTTGAGAACGTTATCAATGGCTGATTGCCACGGCTTTGCGCGCATTGCAACCCGCGATCAACGTCGTATCAAGGAGCCAACCAAGATCGCAGCCAAAGCCGTGAGGCCGGCGAGCGCAAAAAATAGCCCATCGAAGCCGAAGACAGGGACAAGGCTTAGAGCAAGCCATGGCACGATCATCGATGGCAAGGTGTTTGTCAGGTTGAATATACCAAGGTCTCGCCCGCGCGTCTCGGGCTTTGGCAAGACCCGTAGAGTCTGGCTCGAATGCAGCGCTAGAAAGATCATCGAGAAGATGCCGAATGCAACATAGGCGGCTATGGCAAGTTCGGCATTCGGGGCCAAGGCCATTCCCAAAAGGCCGACCACTGAGAGGCCTGCGGTACCTGCTAGTGGGACAAATGGCTTGCCGGCTCGGTCCGACCAGCGCCCTGCAACCAAGGCCAAAGGCACTGAAACAAGCAGGACCAGGCTGAAGAGCCGCGCGGAGTCGCTCTCGTCAAGTCCGATACTCAGCGAACGCAGCCAAAAAAGGAGGAATGCAAAGAGCGCCGCTTCAGCAATCTGCACTAACAATCGGGCACTCCACATACG
>WTKI01000045.1 GCA_011524425.1 Altererythrobacter sp.
CCAAGACCTACCGGGTCAAAAGCTTCGGCTGTCAGATGAACGTCTATGATGGCGAGCGCATGGCTGAACTGCTTGCGGAGAAAGGCATTACCGAAGCGCCAGAGGGTGAGGATGCCGATCTCGTGGTGCTCAACACCTGCCATATTCGCGAGAAAGCAGCGGAGAAGATTTACTCCGATATTGGCCGTCTGACCAAAGGCAAGACGCAAAAGAAAGCGCCGATGATCGCGGTGGCGGGCTGTGTCGCACAGGCCGAAGGCGAAGAGATCATGGCAAGAGCGCCTGCTGTCTCTATGGTGGTCGGTCCGCAAGCCTATCACCGCTTGCCGGACATGCTCGACCGTGCGGTCCAAGGCAAGCGCTCGACCGATACGGATATGCCTGCGATTGCGAAGTTTGACTCGCTGCCAAAGCGCAAACGCAAATCGCCCACCGCATTCCTCACAGTGCAGGAAGGGTGCGACAAATTCTGCACTTACTGCGTTGTACCATACACGCGCGGCGCAGAAATCTCCCGGCCTTACAGCGACTTGGTGGATGAAGCTCAGCGGCTTGTAGAAGCAGGTGCGTGTGAAATCACGCTGCTGGGGCAGAATGTGAATGCGTGGTCCGGCGAAAACCTAAAAGGACACAAAGTGGGTCTAGCAGGCCTTTTAAGTGACCTAGCGGCGATCGACGGGCTTGCTCGGCTGCGCTACACCACCAGCCATCCCAACGATATGGATGACGCGTTGATCGCAGCGCATGGCGAGCTCGACAAGCTGATGCCGTATCTGCATTTGCCGGTTCAGGCGGGCAGTGACCGCGTGCTCAAAGCGATGAACCGCAGCCATACGGTCGAGAGCTATCTCAAGCTGCTGGAGCGCTTCCGCGAAGTGCGCCCAGATATCGCGCTCTCAGGCGACTTCATTGTCGGTTTCCCAGGTGAGACCGAGGCGGAGTTTGAAGAAACGCTAAGCCTGGTAGACGAGGTTCGCTATGCGCAGGCCTATAGCTTCAAATATTCACCGCGTCCCGGAACGCCTGCCGCGACGATGGATAACCAGATCGCCAAGGAAGTGATGGAAGACCGCCTTCAACGGCTGCAAGAGCGTTTGAACCGCGACCAGATGGCGTTCAACCAGGCCAGCGTCGGCAAGACCTGCGATGTGCTGGTCGAGCGAAAGGGTAAATTCGACGGGCAATGGCTCGGCAAGTCGCCTTGGCTGCAATCGGTCTGGTTCGAAGGTGAAGCTCAGCTCGGCGATCTTGTTACGGTTGAACTGGCCGAAGCAGGGCCCAATTCCTTGCGCGGTGTAGTGCGCGAGATTGCCACAGTCTGACGGCTTTCCACCACCGCGTGGATGCTCCTGACTTGCACAATGCGCATTCCAGCATCACATTCACAGCTAATCGACTCGCAAGAATTGTCCCATAAGGAGTTGCATGGGCCGTAGACCGACTAAGACACGCGATCCGGTGATCTCAGACGATCCCGTACCTTTGCGCGAAGTGCGCCGCGCCCGTGTCGATTTGAGTTTCGAGAACCAGTCGCTGCTTGGGCTTCTCTTTGGACAATTCGATGCCAATCTCGTGCAGGTGGAAAACCGCTTGGGCGTGTTCATCTCCGCGCGCGGGGACAAGATCGAGATTGAAGGGCCGGAAGATGCGGTCGCCACAGCACGCGATGTGCTCCAAGGCATGTATGACAGGCTTTCGCGCGGCGAGGATCTGGATGCGGGCGCGATCGAAGCGATCATCGGAATGTCGAACGAACCCACGCTTGATGGGATAGTCAACGCGGAGAAAGGCACGCCGCCGATCATGATCCGCACGCGGCGCAAGACCATCGTACCGCGCAGCGCCATGCAAGCGATCTACATGCGCAGCCTTGCGCGTGATGACATCATCTTCGCTCTGGGGCCGGCAGGAACTGGCAAGACCTATCTTGCGGTTGCGCAAGCTGTCAGCCAGCTGATTACTGGCAGCGTGCAGCGTTTGATTCTTTCGCGCCCGGCAGTGGAAGCAGGCGAGAAGCTGGGCTTCCTCCCCGGCGATATGAAAGACAAAGTCGATCCCTATCTGCGCCCACTTTATGATGCGCTGTATGATTGCATGCCGCCTGAGCAGGTGG
>WTKI01000129.1:0-1324 GCA_011524425.1 Altererythrobacter sp.
AAGCAGTGCGATGCTGAGGAGATGACGTTGGAAGTCCGAAAGGGTGGAGAAGTATTTTTTCACCCGGAGCCAAATTCAGATTACGAATCATCAGTTTGTGTCCTGAAATTGATAAAAGAATCAGGCACGACGAAGTTCGGCTTCGTCGGAAACGAAAAATATCGCGTCAATCCGGAAACCGAAAACTAATGCCAAAAAGAACTGACATCTCCTCGATCCTCGTAATTGGCGCTGACCCGATCATTATCGGGCAGGCTTGCGAGTTCGACTATTCCGGAACACAAGCGATCAAGGCCCTGAAAGAAGAGGGCTATCGGGTCATTCTGGTGAATTCCAATCCGGCGACGATCATGACCGATCCGGAGTTTGCGGACGCGACCTATATCGAGCCAATCACGCCCGAAATCGTCGCGAAGATCATCGCGAAGGAAAAGCCGGACGCGCTGCTCCCCACCATGGGCGGACAGACCGCGCTGAACTGCGCGCTGAAGCTCGACGAGATGGGCGTGCTGGCGGAACACGGCGTCGAAATGATCGGGGCGAAGGCGGACGCCATCGACAAGGCGGAGAACCGACAACGATTCCGCGATGCAATGGACGCGATTGGCTTAGAAAGCGCGCGCAGCGGGGTGGCGAACACGCTGGAAGAAGCTTTGGAAGTGCTGGAGCGCACCAAGCTTCCCTCCATCATCCGCCCCAGCTTCACCCTTGGCGGAACAGGCGGCGGGATTGCCTACAACAAGGCAGAGTTTGAGCGGATCGTGCGCGAAGGGCTCGATGCCTCACCCACCACAGAGGTTCTGATCGAGGAATCGCTGCTCGGCTGGAAAGAGTATGAGATGGAGGTTGTCCGCGACAAAAAGGACAATTGCATCATCATCTGCTCGATCGAGAATGTCGATGCGATGGGCGTCCATACAGGCGATTCCATCACAGTCGCCCCGGCGCTGACGCTGACCGACAAGGAATACCAGATCATGCGCACCGCGTCTTTGAACGTGCTGCGCGAGATCGGCGTTGAGACAGGCGGGTCCAACGTGCAATTTGCAGTCAATCCGGCAGATGGCCGCTTGATTGTGATCGAGATGAACCCGCGCGTGTCGCGTTCCTCCGCACTGGCCTCCAAGGCCACAGGCTTTCCGATTGCGCGCGTCGCGGCCAAGCTGGCCGTGGGATATACGCTGGACGAGATCACCAACGAAATCACAGGCGCGACGCCGGCCAGCTTCGAGCCGACGATTGACTATGTGGTCACAAAGATCCCGCGCTTTGCGTTCGAGAAATTCAAAGGCGCCAAACCGGAACTTGCGACCGCGATGAAGTC
>WTKI01000129.1:1424-10402 GCA_011524425.1 Altererythrobacter sp.
TTGCGTTCGAGAAATTCAAAGGCGCCAAACCGGAACTTGCGACCGCGATGAAGTCCGTCGGTGAAGTCATGGCGATTGGCCGTAATTTCCAGGAGAGTGTGCAAAAGGCGCTGCGCGGGCTCGAAACAGACCTCGACGGCTTCAACCGCCAGACCGAGCTTGAAGGCGTATCGAAAGACGTCATCACCGCCGCGCTTTCCAAGCGGACGCCGGATCGTTTGCTGAATGTCGCGCAGGCATTCCGCGAAGGGCTGAGTGTAGAAGAAATCCAGCCGATCACCGGCTATGATCCGTGGTTCCTGCGCCAGATCGAAGAGATCATTGCTGCAGAGAACGAAGTGGCCGCAAATGGCCTACCCAGCGATGCGGCGGGCCTACGCAAGCTGAAGTCTATGGGATTTTCCGACAAGAGGCTGGCGACTTTGGCTGTCCGCTCTGTCGGGGTCGCGGGCGGTTTGGGCGAGACGCAAGCCAAGCGTTCAGGCCTGCTGCATGACGCATTGCAGGCGATGGCGGGTGCGACCAGCGAGGAAGAAGTGCGCAAGCTTCGCGAGAAGCTGGGCGTGCGGCCTGTCTTCAAGCGGATCGACAGCTGCGCGGCGGAATTCGAAGCGATTACGCCTTACATGTACTCGACCTATGAAGCGCCGAGCTTTGGCGAGCCGGAGTGCGAAGCGGACCCGAGCGACCGCAAGAAGATCGTCATTCTCGGCGGCGGGCCCAACCGCATCGGGCAGGGGATCGAGTTCGACTATTGCTGTGTCCACGCTTGTTTTGCGCTCGCAGAAGTCGGCTTTGAAACGATCATGGTCAATTGCAATCCGGAAACTGTCTCCACTGATTATGACACATCCGACAGGCTCTATTTTGAGCCTCTGACGGCTGAAGACGTGCTCGAAATTCTCAAGCTGGAGCAATCAACCGGCGAGCTGGTGGGTGTGATTGTGCAGTTTGGCGGGCAAACGCCGCTAAAACTGGCTCAAGCGCTGGAAGATGCCGGTATTCCGATCCTTGGAACGTCGCCCGATGCGATTGATTTGGCGGAAGACCGGGAAAGATTTGCTAAACTTGTCAATAAGTTAAAGCTCAAACAGCCGGACAACGGCATTGCCTACAGCCGCGATGAAGCCGCAGCTGTTGCGGCCAGAATCGGCTACCCCGTGCTTCTTCGCCCTTCGTATGTACTTGGTGGACGAGCGATGGAGATCGTCGATAGCGAAGCGCAATTGGACGACTACATCAAAACGGCTGTGAATGTGTCGGGCGACAGTCCGGTTCTGGTCGATCAATATTTGCGCGATGCGGTCGAATGCGACGTCGATACGCTGTGCGACGGCACAGATGTTCGCGTGGCCGGCGTCATGCAGCATATCGAAGAGGCAGGCGTGCATTCAGGCGACAGCGCGTGCACTTTGCCGCCTTACTCGCTGCCTGCAGAAATCGTTGAAGAGATGGAGCGCCAAGCCGAGGCTCTGGCCCGCGCGCTGAACGTGGTCGGTCTGATGAATGTGCAATTCGCTGTGAAGGATGGCGAGGTTTACCTAATCGAAGTGAACCCGCGCGCTTCGCGCACTGTGCCGTTTGTAGCAAAGGCCATCGGACAACCGGTTGCCAAGATCGCCAGCCGTGTGATGGCAGGCGAAAAGCTGGAAAGCTTCGAACCGTTCAAGCGCGAATTCCCCTATATCGCAGTGAAAGAAGCGGTGTTCCCGTTCAACCGTTTCCCGGGCAGCGATCCCGTGCTTACGCCAGAAATGAAATCGACCGGCGAAGTTATGGGGATCGACAAGACGTTCGAAGAAGCCTTCCTCAAATCTCAAATGGGGGCAGGGATGGTCTTGCCGCGTGAAGGCACTCTGTTTGTGTCTGTGAAAGATACAGACAAGCCGCATATTCTAGGCGCAGTGAAAACCTTGATTGAGCAAGGCTTTGACGTTGTGGCGACAGGCGGGACGCAGAGGTATCTGGCGGAACAGGGATTGCCGGTGGAGCGCGTTAACAAGGTCGCGGAAGGTCAGCCCCACATTGTCGATAAAATCATCGATGGCGACATCGCTTTGATCTTCAATACAACAGAAGGCTGGCAGAGCTTTAAGGACTCAAAATCTATCCGCGCGTCAGCGCTGGAAGAGAAGGTTCCTTACTATACCACAGCAGCCGCTTCGAGTGCGGCCGCAAGCGCAATTCATGCGGTAAACGCAAGTAAACTTGAAGTTCGCTCGCTCCAAGACTATTATAGCTAAACGAATAGAGCGTTTCTCCCGAAAATTCAGACTGGTTTGGCCGCTGTGGCAAGGCGGCTTGTGTCAGGATTTCTCTGAATTTTGAGGGATTTGCGCGATTAAGGATAGAATGGATGGCTACGATGGAAAAGGTCCCAATGTTGGCAGAGGGCTATGAGCTGCTGACGGCTGATCTCAAGACGCTTCGCGAAGAACGCCCGCGCATTGTGGATGCGATCGAAGAAGCACGCGCGCATGGTGACCTGTCGGAAAACGCGGAATATCACGCGGCTAAAGAGCGCCAGGGACAGGTGGAAGCGCAGATCGCTGAGCTTGAAGACAAGGTCAGCCGTGCGCAAATTATCGACCCGTCGACGCTGTCTGGTGACAGAGTTATTTTCGGCGCGACTGTCACCTTGCTCGATGAAGATGACAAGCCGGTAAAGTATCAGATTGTTGGCCAGACCGAAGCGGATGCGAGCAAAGGCCGGATCTCTTACAACTCACCAATTGCGCGTGCCATGATCGGCAAGCAAAAGGATGACGAGATCGAAGTGACCGTTCCTTCAGGCGACAAGTTCTACCTCGTCGACAAGATCGAATTCATCTGATCGGCTAGGGCGCTTTCGGGATATCCGGGCGCCCAATTCACTGCGCAATGCTCGCCGACTAAGCGTCAGGCGTCAGAAGCTGGTGGATGTGCACTACAACGTAGCGCATTTCAGCATCATCAACTGTACGCTGCGCCTGTGCACGCCAAGCGTCTTCAGCTGATTCATAGTCAGAATAGACGCCTACGACGTGCAAACTTTCAGGGTCCTGGAATTCCAAGCTGCGCGGATCCTTAACCCGGCCACCCATCACAAGATGCAGCTTTTGTGTCGGCGTTGTCTGTTCCATTGCGTCTCACTTTCAAAATGACCGGCCATCGGGCTTCTCGCGCACGCATTTAGGCCTGTTCGGTGGGTATGGGCTGGCTCATAAAGAATGCAGAATTACAGACAAGCCTGTCATGCAGTTTTCTGTATCGAATGCGATGGATTAATGCGAAATTCTGTCCTTTAAGCCGCGTACAGCCCTGCGTGTTTTGCGGGTCGCATTGCGTTTAGCAGAAGCGACATTATCAGAAGCTTTAGTCGCAATGTATGCCGCTTCGCGTTTCGCAGAGCGGGTCTTCTCGCGCGCTGCATCGCTCAGATCTTCAAGTTTGTCTTGCCCTGTTCGGGCAGCGGAGGTGGCATCGTCAATCAATTTGATCCCATAAGCAAGGACAGCATCTCGCGCCAGCGTCGCTAACACGCCGCTTTTGCCGACTGCCTGACGCGCAACTCGCCGCCCTGGCTTAGTCATCATTCCTATCGCCAAGCCCGCCGCAATTGCTCCGCCGACTGCCAGAAGAGGATTACGTTTGACAAATGCCGCTGCGTCGCCGGCTGCCTCTTTAGCGCTCTGAGCGACCTGCCGGGCAGCATGGCGCGCTTCGCCTGCGGCAATGCGCTCTTTCAGCTCTTCGCGCTTATCGTCTTGTGACATTATCCAAACTCCATGGGTGCAGCTGCTCAACAAAGAGCCTGCAAAGATTACTCGGCATCGAGCTGTGTCGTTGTCTCCGCAGCGGTTACGGACTCGCTATCTCCTGCTTCGTCGCTGTCATCTGCTTCGAACAAAGAAACAATAGGGTTCCGGGCGAACCATATCAGCAATGCCCCTACGATGGCGGCCAAGATACCTTTGTGGTCGTTGGCGGCCGAGCTTGCCTTATCGAAAACATCGTGCGCGCTATCGTTAAGACTGGTCGCTGCTCGTTCTGTAAGGCTCGGGCGGGAGAAGACATTCTTTACATGCGCGACATCGGCATCCAGCAATGCCTTGGCTGCGTTTCTGATCGCTTTGTCTTCGCGCATTTGGTGCTTAAGGTTGCTCATTGCTCGTCCTTTGCAAACGCATCGGCAATGTTGCGAGCACGGCTGCGCGCTCTTAGCAGAACGATGATTGTTGCCAGTAAAAGCACGCCGACAACGGCAGCAGTGGCTCCCCAAGCAGTCAGATATGGCGTGAGCGCAATGACTGCGCCCACGACCAAAGCGATCAGCGCAAGGTGCAGAAATGCAAGCGCTGCAAGAACAGAGATCGCAGCCGACTTGCCTTGTTGCGCAGTATAGCCGAGCCGAGACTTCTGGAAGTTAAGCTCGGCCTCGGCGTAAGTGCGTCCATCTGCAATCAGCGCGAGAACATCGTCAGACAAACCGGGCTTGCTCTCCGGCGAGTTTTCTTCGCCGCGCAATGCTTCTTCAAATTCGTCTTCAGCACTGGGCGTTTGTTCGCCCGGTGCATCATCTTCGCGCATAGAGCCCCCTCATGCTCCGCTTCAATCAGTCTCGCGAACCGCGAAACAATCGAGCTAGAAGGAAACCGGCTACAGCTGCGATACCGATCGCAGTGCCAGGGCTCTTGCGCACAAATTCACGCGCATCTTCACCGATCTCTTCAACGCTCTTAGCTTCAAGCTTAGCAGACGCTTCCTGCAAGCTACGGGATGCGCTGCGGGCGTAGTCACCATACTGGTCACCAAAGCGCTCGTCGAGCTGCGGGGCGGTATCTGAAATCACTTTGCCCAAAGAAGCGAGGCCATCACTGGCCTTGTTTTTGCCTTCCGCTGCAAGCTCGCCTGCTTTGACTTTAGCTTCAGAGCCGTAATTCTTTGCTTCAGCCACGAGATCGGTTCCTTTCGCCTTGGCTTCATCACGATAAGAGCCTGCACGCTCTCCTGCTTCTGCTTTGAGAGCAGCGGCACCTGCTTTGGCTTCTTCAAGCGCTGCGCTGAAACGGGTCTTGGCCTCGCTTGTGCCGGTTTCCGCTTTCTTAGCAGCAGTCTTGGTTGTTGTCTTCTTAGCGGGGCTTTTTTTCCGCGTTGTCTTAGCTTCTGCCATGTTTGAACTCCCTTCGAGTCTTCGACCTAAAATACAGACATTTTTGCATGAGCAAAATGTGAGAAAACGTATCCATGTTTGCGACGCCGCTTGCACGGTTGTGATCCCGCGCATAGAGGGCTTTTGCAAAGCATCCCTCCTATACATGGGGGTGTATTAACAGATTACAACACCAAGAGGCAGGCCTTCTCCATGACCGCAATTATTGATCTTCACGGACGCGAAATTCTCGATAGCCGCGGAAACCCGACGGTTGAGGTTGATGTGCTGCTGGAGGATGGCAGTTTTGGCCGTGCGGCGGTGCCGTCTGGTGCGTCGACCGGAGCGCATGAAGCGGTTGAGCTGCGTGATGGCGACAAGGGACGCTATTTGGGCAAAGGCGTTCTCAAAGCGGTTGAATCAGTCAACGGGCCACTCGGTGATGCGTTGCTCGGCCTGGATGCAGAAGACCAGCGTGACGTTGACTTGGCGATGATCGCGCTGGATGGCACACCGAACAAAGGCAAGCTGGGAGCCAATGCAATCCTGGGCGTCAGCATGGCTATTGCGAAAGCGGCTGCCAATGCGCGCGGATTGCCGCTTTATTCCTATATTGGCGGCGTTTCAGCACATGTCTTGCCGGTTCCCATGATGAATATCATCAATGGCGGAGAGCATGCCGACAACCCGATCGACATTCAGGAATTCATGGTCATGCCGGTTGGTGCCGGTTCCATCGCAGAAGCGGTGCGTTGGGGCTCAGAGATATTCCACACATTGAAGAAAGGCCTTGCGCAAAAAGGCTTGGCGACCTCAGTGGGAGACGAAGGCGGCTTTGCGCCCGATCTGGCGAGCACGCGTGATGCACTCGACTTCATCATGGCCTCTATCGAACAGGCCGGGTTCAAGCCCGGTGAAGAGGTCACGCTCGCGCTAGACTGCGCCTCCACCGAATTCTTCAAAGACGGCAAATATGAAATCTCAGGTGAAAACCTGACCCTCGATGGCGAAGCCATGGCGGATTATCTTGCGAAGCTGTGCGCGGATTATCCGATCCGCTCGATCGAGGACGGCATGGCCGAAGATGATTTTGCTGGCTGGAAGGCGCTGACGGACAAGATCGGTGACACTGTGCAACTGGTTGGTGACGATCTGTTCGTGACGAATCCTGCTCGGCTAACCGACGGTATCGCGCAAGGCTTGGCGAATTCGCTGCTCGTGAAAGTCAATCAGATCGGGACTCTCTCAGAAACGCTGGATGCTGTCGATATTGCGCATCGTGCGGGCTACACATCAGTGATGAGCCACCGGTCCGGCGAAACCGAAGATGCGACGATTGCTGATCTGGCGGTTGCAACCAATTGCGGACAGATCAAGACCGGTTCACTGGCGCGTTCAGACCGGCTTGCGAAGTATAATCAGCTCATCCGGATTGAAGAGGAATTGGGCGAAAGCGCTTCGTATGCGGGCGCGGCCTGTTATGGCAAACGCAGCTAAACGCCTATAAGATGAGCGGATCTTCTGCCAGCAGTGCGTCTTTGAAGTAGGTTTCCATTTGTTCAATGCCGTGTTGTGAAAGGCGCACGAGCACTCTGCGCTGATCGCGCGGGTCGTGTTCGCGCTCCACTAATCCTGCGCTTTGCAAGACGCCCAGCCAGCGCAGGCCGGTTGTCGGAGGTGAAGCGGAACCTATGCAGGCGCTGGAGACAGAGACGGGCTTGTCTTCGGCATAGGCTATATAAAGGTCCAGCAAGATGTCCCAGGCAGGTTCTCCGAACAGCTCCTCTGCCTGGAAAAATGCGACCCGTTTGCGGCGTGCTTTGTACCGCGCGCGCGCGATCGCGAGGTAGCGGTCATTGTCTTTCATCTTCACAGCGCTTCCGGAAGCCTGGTTTTCCGTGTCTTGAATTAGGGCTGATTCAGCGGTTGGATGCGCACGGCCATTCTCGCCAGATTGAACGTCCTTGAGTTCGTTTGCTAGCTCTTGCAGCTGATAGGCCAGACGCCCCAGATCACGGGGGTCCAGCGTTCTTTCAGCAGTGTCGGCTGCTTCTGATCCGCTGTCGTCCGTGAGCCCGGGTCCAGTAATATTGGGCTGCTGCACTCTTGTTTGCGTGGAATTCGACAATGTTGTCGTGGGGGCAGGAGAGGGAAGGCGCTCAACCATGGCCGGGATTGCCAAGCAAGAACTTACCTCTCGATCCGCGCGCAGCGGGTCGCATGAAACAACCATTGTGATCCAACTGGACCTCCTGCCAGAGTCAAAGGACACTCAAGTCGAAGCATGCTGATGCTTACGATGAATACTTCATCGTTTGCAGCGGAAAGGCACGAACTCCGTTTTGGTCTACCCTGTTGAGAAGGGTCTAGCAGTCAGCCTCGGGCTAACCCTATCCGGATCAATACTTATCACGGTCAATGCGTAGGCGGTATCGGCTACGCTAGCTGCCAAATCGGCTTTGCAGTTCCAGCAATTTTAGCGCAGCCTTAGCTGCTTCGCCGCCTTTGTCTTTTTGTGATGGATCAGCGCGGACAAGTGCTTGCTCTTCGTTCTCTGTTGTGAGGATGCCGTTTCCGATCGCCATTCCGTCCAAAGTCAGAGCCATGATGGCGCGCGCACTTTCACCAGCGACAATTTCAAAATGGTAGGTTTCGCCGCGAATGACGACTCCGATCGCGACAAACCCGTCATACTCGCCGCTCTCTGCAGCCATGGCGATAGCGCCCGGCACCTCCAATGCTCCCGGGACCGTGAGGACCTCTGCCTCATGACCGGCCGCTTCGATTGCTGCGCGCGCGCCAGCAACAAGCATGTCGTTAAGATGCGCATAGAAGCGCGCTTCTACGATCAGGATGCGGGCCATGGATTTACTCCGGAATAGGGTGAGTGCCGACAATGGTCAGGCCATAGCCTTCGATCGCGACAACATTGGGTTGAGAATTCGACAAGAGAATCATGTCCTCGATCTTTAGGTCAGCGAGGATTTGCGATCCGACGCCGACATTGCGGACTTCATCCTCTTCGCTGTAGCCTTTATTGCCTGCAGGTCGACCAGTGATTAGGACAATCACCCCTGATCCGTGTTCGCCCACAGCTTGCATCGCACGTTGTAGCGTGCGCTTGCGCGGGCCTGGCTTGCCAAGAAGATCGTCGAAAATGGAGATCGGGTGGACCCGGGCAAGGGTAGGGGTGTCGGGCGTCACCTGACCCTTTTGCAGAACATAGCTTTCGCTTCCATCGACGGTGTTGCGATAGGTAAGCATCCGCCAGTCGCCGCCATAATCTGATGTGAAGCTGTGTTCTTCAATGCGTTCGACCAAATGGTCATTGCGCATGCGATATTCGATCAAATCGCGGATAGTGCCAATCTTCAAGCTGTGTTTGCGCGCGAAAGTAATGAGGTCATCCAGCCGCGCCATCGAGCCATCTTCATTCATGATCTCGCAGATGACGCCTGAGGGGTTGAGACCAGCCAAACGAGAGATATCCACCGCCGCTTCGGTATGACCGGCTCTGATGAGGACGCCGCCATCGCGCGCGGTGAGCGGGAAGACATGGCCAGGGGTCACGATATCATCTGGGCCTTTTGTAGCATCGATCGCGACGGAAATTGTCCGGGCACGGTCAGCGGCAGAGATACCGGTTGTGACGCCTTCTTTTGCTTCAATTGAAGTGGTGAAGGCAGTCTTCATCGCTTCCGTGTGATTGCGGGTCATGGGCTCCAACCCAAGGGTGTCCACCCGGGCGCGGTCCAATGCAAGGCAGATCAGGCCGCGGCCATGTGTCGCCATGAAATTGACTGCCATGGGCGTTGCCATTTGAGCAGGTACAATGAGGTCGCCTTCA
>WTKI01000127.1 GCA_011524425.1 Altererythrobacter sp.
TTCATCTCTTGTGCGTAAGAAACAGCGGCTTCAATCGCCTCGGAGGAGATCACATCCGAACGCGCGCTGGGTAGAGGCTCAAGCTCATCAGCCCCTGAGATTGGGACAAGCGGATCGTACGCACTGAGTCCGACAGAGCCGCCGCCAAAAAAGGCCTCGAAACGCTCCTGATAAAGCGCTTCAGATGCCCCGCCATACTGGCTTTGATCGGTCGCACAGGCAGAGATCAGCGTCGCGCTCAATCCCATCAGCCAAAGCAAAACATCTCTAAATGCCATCTGATAGGTGTATCATCGCTCGATCAGCTGCGAAGCGACACCCGGGCGAATGTTCTCACAGCGGATAAAAGCGTTTTCTGATAAACCAATCCGAGGCCAGCGCTTTACCTCTAAAATGGAAAAGGAGCCCATCATGAAACGACGTGTGTCTGTCTTAGCAGCCTTTGGACTTTTCTTAGGACTTGCAGCCTGCACGCCTGCTGAATCGGGCGATCCAGCGCCAGACGTGGAGCCGGCGGAAGCGGTTGAAGCTGCCGCCGAAGAAACACCGGCGCCACCGCCACGACCACCGAGTTTCGCCACAGCGATCGAACGCAATCTTCCGAGCGGCACGGTCGCGGGTGCTGAAACGCCATCCCGTTTTGAACTTTCTGCATCCAACGCCGATTTCTCCGAAGCTTCTGAATACGCCGCGAGCATGCAGAGTTTCGCATTTCTCGTCTGGCATGACGGCGCTCTCATTCACTCGGAATATTTCGCACCGTATGACGCAACGCTCCGCCCAGAGAGCGCCTCGATGCACAAGTCCGTTTCGGCAATCGCGGTCGGTGCCGCGATCGACGCCGGATACATTTCCGGAACGGATACGCCGATCGGAACCTATATTACCGAATGGGCTGATGATCCTCGCGGCGAGATTACCGTGGAGCAACTTCTCAATATGAGCAGCGGCCTGAAGCCATTGTCGTCTGATGGCGGCATGCAATCGGACAGCATGCGGTTTATGGCCGGAGAGAATGTCCGCGAAACGCTGCTCAATCTCGAGCTCTCCGACGAACCTGGGTCCGTCTTTCATTACGCGGGGACAGTGAACCAGTTGCTCGCGCTGATTATCGAGCGCACGTCAGGCCAGCCCTATGAGCAATTCCTATCGGAAGCGATTTGGGCGCCTATTGGCGCGAGCGAAGCTCTGGTCTGGTACAATGAGCCAGATGGTTTTCCACGGACACATACGGGCTTGCTCGCAGTGGCCGAGGACTGGTTGAAAGTCGGTCTATTGGTCAAAGACCTCGGCGCGATCGGTGACAATCAGATTGTCTCTAGGGACTTCGTTCAGGCCATGACATCCCCGTCTCCGGCGAATGTGAATTATGGCTATCAAACCTGGCTCGGCACTGAGTATCATCCGCAAAGATATTATAATGATGCCGAAGAAGGCTTCGCGGTTCTCGCCAGCGAACCTTTCGCTGTTGACGATATGATCTATTTCGACGGCTTTGGTGGCCAGCGTGTTTACATCAGCCGCAGCCTCGACCTGGTGATATTCCGAAGCGGCGAAATTCGTTTTGATTGGGACGACGCAAAACTGCCCAACCTAGTGATCGCAGCGCTTCAAGCCGAGTGATCAAGCCGCGTCGGCTAAAATCATTGCGGCCGCTTTTTCACCAATCATCAGGGTTGGCGCATTGGTATTGCCATTGGTTACGGTCGGCATGATCGAAGCATCGGCGACACGTAGTCCGCTGACACCGCGCACGCGTAAACTCGGATCTAGTACGGATGCTTTATCGCCGCCCATTCGGCACGTCCCACTGGCATGGTCGCCCCGAAAAGCTGTTTGTTTGATGAATGCCTCATAGGCGCTGTCAGGACTATCCATGGACAGCTCTTGATCAAGGGGCCCAATCACGTCCTTGAGCGCTGAACTGTTCAACAACTCCACTGCTTTGCGGGCGGCGATCACCATGCCGTCCATGTCTGATTGCGCACCTAGCAATTGATGTTCGATCATCGGTGGCTCGAACGGGTCGGAAGACGTGAGCGTCACCCGCCCACGGCTTTCGGGTTGCAGAATAAGCGCCGCTATGGAGACGCCGTTTTCGCCAAGCA
>WTKI01000221.1:0-1998 GCA_011524425.1 Altererythrobacter sp.
CGGATTACCGCACCAAGAGCAAAGCCAAGCGGCCCAGCAGGAAGATCGAAAAGCTCACCGGTGATAGAGGCTTCAGCGAACATTTGTTCGTATTCTGTGACGCCTGTTTCCTCGCCGATGAAATAGTCGATTTCTTCCTGTGTCAGCAGACCCGCCATCACACGTGGATCAACCCAGTTGACCTGCAAGCATTCGCGCCCGCTGATCGGGGTCACGAGGCCTGCACAGCCAGCTCCAAAGGCTCTTGCAGTTTGCTGATCGATTGCATCCTGGAAGATCTGCTGCAGCGTATATTCGCCGTCAGACAGGCTGTATTGCCCGTGCACATCGAAATCGATCCGGTCTGTCAGACTTCCACGCGCACCGAATACGGCACGGTAGTAATCCACATCGACCCAGCGGTCATACTGATCCAGAATACCGGTCGGGCTGATGAAAGCACCTGCAGCACCAAATGACGACCAACCGGGGAAGGGGTCATCTGGATCGCCGGGCGCGTAGCTGTCTGTGAATCCGAAATTGTAGAACTGCGAGAAGAAGTCGATATAAGTCTCGCGCCGGTTGAACAGGCCTTCAGCGTAAAGCTCCACACCGTCGGTAATCTCGTAAGAGGCATCAGCATAGATCGTGAAACGCTCTGTTTCAGGAATGGCTGAGCTCTTGCGGTCAAACGGGTGGCTTGCGTCAAACAGACGCCACGCGTCAGGATCCTCATAGCCGGTTACAAACCAGCCATCTGGTGCAATGACGTCACCGAAACTGTCAGCAGGTCCGGGACCTGGCAGGAAGTTGGCGAGCAGCCCCGAGTAGTCAAACTGGAGCAGCGACACGAAAGTCGGATTGACGAAGTTCGGGTCCTGATCCTGAAGGTTGTCTGACGAATAGGTCCATACGTGACCCCACGCAGTGCCTTCGCCGCAGCGGAAGCTGCCTGTGCGAGGGTCGATCAGATCCAGCCGGCGTGAACCGTCTTCGCTGAAGACATAGTCTTCTTCGCAGGCCAGATAGTCACGGTCGCCTTTTTCCAGCTCGCGTTGAAGGAAATAGTCGCCTGCCAGCATGATGTGGCCGCGATCAAATTCCTTACCCCACGCTGCGCTGAAGCTGTATTGCTCGCCGCCCCCGTCAAAGGGTTGAGAGGTAAACAGATCAAGCTCGAGACCTTCTGTGGCTCGCTTAGTACGAATATTGACCACGCCGGCCACAGCGTCAGAACCATAAATCGACGATGCGCCATCTTTCAGGATGTCGACTTGTTCGACGATGATGGACGGCAAGACATTGAGGTCAAATGACGACACCGCACCGCGCGTACCGGCGGGGCCTGCCCGGCGGCTGTTGAGCAAGACAAGCGTCCGCTCTGCCCCAAGACCACGCAGTGAAATTGTCTGCGCGCCCGGACCACCATTGGTGATCAGGTTAGCCGACAAAGACGAGGTAATTTGCGTCGAACCATTGGCAATCGGCGATTGCTGAATGATCTCCGCGGTTGAGTTAAGCCCCTGTTTGCGCTGCAATTCAGGGTTGATGATGGTTAGAGGTGAAGCACTGGTGGTCTCGTTTCTGCGGATACGCGATCCAGTGACAACAATTGAACCTTCTTCAGAAGAAGAAACGACTGAATCGTCCAGAAATACAGTTTCTTCGTCTTCTTCCTGAGGTTCATCCTGCGCGATGGCAGGCGTAGCAAGAGTTACAGCCAGCGCTGTAACACCCGCACTTGCATACAGGCGCACGGACGTGCGCTCTGTAAAAGCGGTTCCCTTTTTCATTGAGTTTCCCCGCGATATGGCAACCCGCGGCTGTCATATCGTATTGAAGTTATTCCATGAGCGAAGGGCGAACCCCGCGCTCGGCTAACTCCAGTCCCGATTGAAAACTGCTCTCTTGTGCGCAAATGCGCAAGGCGGGGAAATTAACTATTCAGCATTTCTGGGAATGTGTCACCCGACAGCAACAGCACACCTCGTCAATCTGCGCTGACTAGCGGGGCGAAGG
>WTKI01000221.1:2098-3823 GCA_011524425.1 Altererythrobacter sp.
GAATCGATGGGCAAAGCCGCTTAGCGGGACCTAGCCGCTGTGTCGCGCGTTAACAGGGCGAACTGGGAGCCAAATCGCTATGAAACTTGATGTGAGCCTGCCGCATGGAACCCCTGCATTACCGGGAGGTCTGATCTGGGCAAGCGGAGACGCGGCGCCAGGCCACTCGCGGCTGATCTATGCGGCTACCGAAGAAGCTCTGGCTGACGTTCCTGATTCAAGCGAAGCTGAGGTCAATGCAGCGGTTGCTAAAGCGCGCGATGCTTTTGCCAACGGCCCGTGGCGCAAGATGCTCGCTGCAGACCGCGCGCGCATGCTGGCTAAGTTTGAAGAAGCGATCCTTGCGCATGCCGACGAATTGGCGACTTTGCAGACCTTGGAAACCGGCATGCCATTTCCGCAAATACGCGGCATGCATGTGGCGCGCACAGCAGAAAATTTCCGCTTTTTTGGCGAGCTTGCGACTTCGCTCGCGGGTGAGAGTTACGAGCAGACCGGGCGCTATCTTTCTATCGTTACGCGAGAGCCGGTAGGCGTAAGCCTGCTGATTGCGCCGTGGAATGCGCCGCTGGTGCTCGGCTCTATGAAAATGGCGGCTGCGATCGCGCTGGGCAACTCCGTGATTGTCAAACCAAGCGAATATGCGCCGCTTGCGATCATGCGCTTGGTCGAGATCCTCCACGAGGCGGGCCTGCCGGAAGGCGTCGTGCAAGTCATTACCGGCCCCGGTGCTGGCGCTGGCTCGCAATTGGTAAAGCACCCCGGCATTGATGTGGTCGGCTTTATCGGAGGGACGGCCACCGGAAAGCGCATCATGGCCGATGCGGCGATGAGCCTTAAGAAAGTCGGTCTGGAGCTAGGCGGAAAGTCAGCCAATATCATTCTGGATAGCGCGGATTTCGACCGGGCCTTGGATGGAACACTGATGGGTTTCCTAGCCGGTAATGGCGAGCAATGCCTCGCTGGCAGCCGCATCATGGTGGAAGACAGCATAGCTGATAAATTCATCGATGCATTGGTCGCGCGGGTCGAAAAGGTGAAGATCGGCGATCCATTTGCAGCGGGAACAGAACTCGGGCCACTTGCCTTCAAAGCGCATTATGACCGCGTGCTGAGCTTTGCCGAGCAAGCGCAATCAGGCAGCGAGTACAAAGTCCTGGCTGGAGCTAAAAAGGCAGATGGCTTTGATCGCGGCTATTATTTCGAGCCGACGGTTGTGGAAGCGCAGGATAACTCGACTAACCTTTGTCAGGACGAGATTTTCGGCCCCTTCGTTGCGGTCCAGCGGGTGCGCGATCTCGACGATGCCTTAGTGCGCGCCAATGACAGCGAATTCGGCCTTGTAAGCTATATCTGGTCGGATGATCTGCCCAGTGTGATGCGCGCACGGCGCGAGCTTCAGGCAGGCACGGTCTGGGTCAACACGCCGATGGCCCGCGATCTGCGCGCTCCGTTCGGCGGATACAAGCAATCAGGCATCGGGCGTGATGGCCTGCCCGGATCGGTTGAACTCTTTACTGAAGAGAAGACCACAATGATCCCGCAAGAGCCGCTCGATCTGCCTAAATTAGGCATGGGCGACTGACTTGGCTTTGCAAATCGACAAAGCCTATGTCCGGATTGCGGAAGGGCAATTGCATTTGCGGCAAAGCGATGTCGAAGCTGCTGCCACACCGCTGGTCCTGTCGCACGCCTCTCCAGCTTCGTCGCAAACGCTAGAGCCTT
>WTKI01000221.1:3923-8902 GCA_011524425.1 Altererythrobacter sp.
ACACCGCTGGTCCTGTCGCACGCCTCTCCAGCTTCGTCGCAAACGCTAGAGCCTTTGATGGAGGCCATAGGCGGAGGGCGGTCGCTCTATGCCTTTGACAATCCTTGCAACGGGCAGTCCTGCGCGCCGGCGATGGATCAGCCGACGATGCGCGATTTTGCTGACATGCTTGCGCGCGGCAGTGCGGCAATGGGGCTTGAACAAGTCGCGCTTTACGGAACACATACAGGCTCGCACATCATGATGGAATGGGCGCTTGCTCACCCAGAAAACGTCTCTGCTCTCATCCTTGATGGCGTTGCATTGATGGATGACGCGACGCGCGCAGAGTTTCTCGAGCTATACGCGCCGCCGAAAGTGCCTGACGAGGCAGGAAGCCAGTTCCATTGGGCTTGGAATTTCATCCGCGACCAGATGTTCTTTTACCCGCATTACAAGAAGGACAATGCGCACAGGCGACCTGAAGGGGTGTTCGATGCGCAAACCTTGCATGAGCTGACAATGGATGTGCTCAGCAATCTGGAAACCTATCACAAGCCGTATGAAGCGGTGTTCCGGCACGATGTGCGCAGCGCTTTGCCAAAGCTGGGTGTGCCAGTTCTGATCCTCAGCCATGATGACGGTGCGCTTGATGAAGCAAGCGCAGAAGTCGCATCACTCGTCGCTGGTGCACAGCTGGTGCGAAATGATGGCTCAGCTGCGGCAAAGGCGGCCGCAATCAACGCATTTTTGGAGAAACACGCATGAGCGAGGGACCCATCTTACTGGTTGCAGGCGCAAGCTCCGGCATGGGCCGCAAGACCGCTTTGAAGCTCGGCGAGGGGCAAGGGCATGTTGTGCTCGCTGCCCGGCGCGAAGACGTGTGCGAAGAAGCCGCCGCGCAAATCCGAAGCAGAGGCGGCTCTGCCGAAGCCTTGCACTTTGACGGAACGGACGCGTCGAGCTGTGCCGCGCTAATCGAGCAGATCGTGGCAAAGCACGGCCGGCTGGACGCAGCGTTCAACAATATTGGCAACACTATGGGCGATGGGCCCTTGCATGAAACGCCGCAGGATCGCTGGGACGCGACGATGGCGGTCAATCTTTCTTCAGTTTTCTATCTGATGAAAGCACAAGTGCCTGTGATGCTTAAGCAAGGGGGCGGGCGGATCGTCAACAACAGCTCAACCGGCGGTTTGCGCGGCACAAAGGGTATGAGCGATTATTCCGCGGCCAAATGGGGCGTGATTGGCCTCACTAAATCGGCGGCCCTTGAATATGCGTGCGACGGGCTTGTCATCAATGCGATTGCGCCAGGCGTTATCGCCACAGAACGTTTCCGCGAGTTTGAAAAGCGCATTCCCGAAGTCTTCGAGAAATTGCGCACAGAAACCCCAATCGCGCGCTTTGGCGAAATGGAAGAGATTGCGGACGTGGTCGACTGGCTCTTGCGTAGCGCGCCCGGCTACCTCAATGGTGCAGTATTGCCCATTGACGGAGCGCGCACTGCTTGAGTTCTAAGACTGGTCCTGACACCTTTGATCTGCTGCTGATCGGTGGCGGTCATGCGCAGGTTGCTGTGTTGAAAGACTGGATCGATAATGGTCTTCCGGTTGAACGGGCAGCTCTTATCGATCCTGCCAGCCATGCGCGCTATTCAGGCACAGTGCCGGGCATAATCAGCGGTCAGCATGACGAAACGCATGGCTTGGTAGACTTGGCAAACCTGTGCGAGCGCGCAGGGGTCGAGCGGATCGAAGACCGGGTCGTGGCGATTGATCCTGATGCGAGAAATGTGACGCTGAGCGGCGGGGAAAAGGCCAGCTTTACAATCGCTTCGATTGATACGGGCGGCGTTGGTAGAGCGTCCGATGTGCTGGGTTCGAGTGACAAGCTGCTTGATGTTCGCCCAATCGGTGGATTCATCGCAAGGTGGCGCGAAATCGCGAGCGAGCTTGGTGGCAAACCCTTGCATATAGCGGTCGTCGGTGGCGGAGCAGGGGGGGTGGAGCTTGCCTTTGCGATGCGAAACGCGAAAGGGATGGAACCTGCGCCCAAGGTTGCTTTGATTGCCGGGAATGACGGGCTCTTGCCCACGCTGGGAAGTTGGACGAGAGGCCTCGTCGAACGCGAACTGGAAAAGCAAGGCATTCCTCTTATCGAGCACAATGCGGTGCTTGAGAGCGGAGCCCTCAGCGTTGACGGGCAAAGGCTTGAACCGGTCGATCTTGTGATCGCAGCTATTGGTAGCGGAGCTCCTGCATGGCCAGAAGAAGGCGGCTTAGCCACTGACCCGCATGGATTTATTGCTGTCGATCGCTTCCAGCGTTCAACCTCGCATCCGCACATTCTGGCGAGCGGTGATGTGGCGCAGCGCCTGGACCGGTTTGTGCCGCATGCTGGCGTCCACGCTGTTCATACAGGCCCGGTTCTTGCCGCGAATTTGCGGGCAATGGCAGAGGGGACGGCGCCTGATGAAACCTACATCCCTCGTCCCGCCAGTCTGTTCCTCATGACCACCTGCAGAGGCGAGGCGATCATGGCATATGGATGGCTTGGCGGCCAAGGTGCGTGGGCGCAGCGCTGGAAAGAGGCAATCGACAAACGCTGGCTCGATCAATACGGGTGAACAGCCAAATTCGGTTGCTGTCGTAACCATTTTGCCTGTTGAGCCGAATGGCGGGGAAACAAACCAGTCGAGAAAATTATGAAAAAAGTCGCTATCCTCCTCGTCCTTGCTGCGCTGATCGCTGCATACTTCATCTTTGACCTTGGTCAGTATCTGACCATAGACGGCATTAAGCAGCTTTCAGCTGAATTCCGTGAAGAATATGACCAGAACCCGCTTCCGATCCTGGCCGGTTTCTTTCTAGTTTATGTGGCTGTAACGGCAGCCTCCTTGCCGGGCGCTGCGCTCATGACATTGGCAGCGGGCGCATTGTTCGGCTTGCTTGTCGGCACAATTCTGGTCTCTTTTGCTTCAACTCTGGGAGCAACACTGGCCTTTCTCGCATCGCGTCATGTGCTGCGCGACAGTATCGAAAGCAAGTTCGGAGACCGCCTGAAAGCGATCAATTCAGGGCTGGAGCGGGACGGCGCGTTCTACCTCTTCACGATGCGGATGGTGCCTGCGATCCCGTTCTTTGTGATCAACCTTGTCATGGGGCTGACGCGGATCAAGACTTGGACCTTTGTGTGGGTGAGCCAGATCGGCATGCTGCTGGGCACGATAGTATTCGTGAACGCGGGAACGCAACTTGCGCAATTGGACAGCCTTTCGGGCATTCTTTCGCCGCCGATTATCGCTAGCTTCGCATTGCTTGGTATAGCTCCATGGTTTGCCAAAGGCATTATCGGCCTGATTAAGCGCCGCCGCATCTATAAAGGCTTCACTAAGCCTAAATCCTTTGACCAGAACCTTGTCGTGATTGGCGCTGGCAGTGCCGGATTGGTCTCTGCCTACATTGCTGCGCAGGTGAAAGCAGGCGTTACCCTTATTGAAGCCAAGGAAATGGGCGGGGACTGCCTCAACACAGGCTGTGTCCCATCTAAAGCGCTGATCAAGAGCGCAAAAGTTGCCGCGACCATGCGCAATGCCGACAAATACGGTCTGTCTTCAGTCGAGCCGCAAGTGCCGTTCAAAGCCGTGATCGAACGCGTCATGGAAACAATCCGTGCGATCGAGCCGCATGACAGTGTGGAGCGCTACGAAGGCCTCGGCGTCAATGTTGTGCAGGGCTATGCAAAGATCATCGACCCTTGGACAGTAGAAGTGGCGCGCCGCGACGGAGAGACCCAGCGCATCACTGCCAAATCGATTATCATTGCGGCAGGCGCTGCCCCCTTTGTCCCGCCGATCCCGGGCCTGAGCGAATCCAGCTATCTCACTAGCGATACAATGTGGGATGCGTTTGCTGAAATGGATCAGGCACCTAAGCGCGTGGCAGTGCTTGGCGGCGGACCAATCGGTTGTGAGATCAGCCAGTCATTGGCGCGCTTGGGATCCAATGTGACACAGGTGGAAATGGCGCCGCGAGTGCTGGGCCGTGAAGACGAGGAAGTGTCCGAACTTGCGAAGTCAGTGCTTGAGGAAAGCGGTGTCACAGTTCTGACTGACCACAAGGCTGTGCGCGTTGAAGACGGGACGCTCTTCGCAGAGCATGGCGGTCTGGAACGTGAAATTGGCTATGATGCTTTGATCGTTGCGGTTGGCCGCGCGGCGCGTCTCAAAGGGTACGGGCTGGAAGAACTTGGTGTCGATACAGAGCGAACCGTTGTCACAGACGAATTCCTTGCGACCAAATTCCCCAACATATTCGCCGCCGGCGATGTTGCCGGGCCTTACCAGTTCACACACACTGCCAGCCATCAGGCATGGTATGCCAGCGTCAACGCGCTGTTCGGTGCATTCAAGAAATTCAAAGCCGATTACCGCGTTATTCCGGCAGTGACATTCCTTGATCCTGAAGTGGCTCGTGTTGGTCTCAATGAAACAGAAGCCAAGGAACAAGGCATCGCTTATGAAGTGACGACTTATGGCATCGATGACCTTGACCGGGCGATTGCTGAAAGCGAAGCGAGAGGCTTTGTCAAAGTGCTTACGCCTCCGGGCAAGGACACTATCCTCGGCGCGACAATTGTCGGTGCGCATGCGGGCGAATTGCTTGCCGAGTACGTATTGGCAATGAAGCACAAGCTGGGCCTCAACAAGATCCTCGGCACAATCCATTCCTATCCGACCATGGCGGAAGCGAACAAATTTGCTGCAGGCGAATGGAAAAAAGCCAACAAGCCTGAAGCAGCGCTAAAATGGCTTGAACGCTATTTTGCGTGGGCCCGAGGATAAGTCCAGTGATAGCTTGGCGGTAGAGATAGGCAGCTAAAGTTCGCGTGACGGGGGAGGGGGAAGACCATGTTTGATGCTAGGCTGCGCCCCTATATCGACCCGCCGTTAAACCGCGCTGGGACGTGGATCGCGCGGCAAGGCATCAGCGCCAATG
>WTKI01000221.1:9002-10399 GCA_011524425.1 Altererythrobacter sp.
CATGGCAAGAAGAGCTTCTTCTATTCAACCGGACTTGCAGAAGGCGCTGAGACCATCGCTGTGTTTATAGCAATGGCGCTGCTTCCTGAATGGTTTGCAACCATCGCTTGGGCCTATGCAGGGCTGTGTGTGCTCACTGTGATCCAACGCAGCGCGCTGGCGATAAACCAGTTCAAGTAGCAGCGATCAGCGCAAGCGTGCTGCTGTTGCTGCGCGCAGTTCTCTGATCCGCTCTGCATTTTTGCCGATATCGGAAATGCCCACACGCGAGACGGAGCGGAAGTCGATCTGGCCGTCTGCAATCCGCACAGCGACATCATCCTGGAAACCGAACCAGAACGTCTCGAAAGTGCCGAATACCTGACCACTGATTGCATCGGTTTCAATCGCGCCCATAGAGCGCATGGCGCCAAGTACGGCATCGCTTGCTTGTTGGGGCGTATTGTCACCCAGCGGAAGAGGCTCCAGATCGCTATAGCTTTCTGCGTTGATCTCAGCGAGCGACTTGGTTCCCAGTTCGCTAAACCGGTCATCTTGATACATCTCGCTCTGATTGAGCGGCTCTGCGTAGTCGAGCAAAGCATTCGATCCCGCGTTAACGCGTCGCTGAGCCCAACCTTCTGAAAAGGCAGGTGGATTGTCAGGGGCGGTGGTCACATCGTGGATCGCCGGGATTTCTGCGGTCTTGCTTTGCAGATTGACGACTGCGCCAACAATAATGCCGGGTATGAGCAGACCGAAGAGCGCTTTGCCCCAGCCGACACGAGGCGGCTTGAGCAAGCAGGCGATCAAGGAAATTACCGCGACCAGAGCGACACCGCCAATCACAAATGGGCCCCATTTGAACAGCATGGTGCCAAGACCAAATTGCCATCCCCACCAGCCGAATTTTGTGCCGACCGCTGCTGCAAGAATGTAGAGCGGGAGAAGCATTGCGAGGATGAGTGCCCAGCGGGCGTGCCATGGTGATGAAGTGCTTGCCATTGGTTCCAGCCAAATTGAATGTTTAAGCGATTTCACGGCAAGTGCCGCAAGGATTTGTCGCGGTGTTTATCACCCCGCGGCAGGGGCGTCAGCCTGATTATCTGGATAGGCTCTCTGAAAGGCTGGTAAAGCGAGACAGGCGGTCTCGATCTGCTCGATCCGCGGCTTGTCCGAGAAGTCGAATTGAAACCGGCGCGCGTTGTAGACTTGCGGCAAGAGCACAACTTCAAACAGGCCAGGCTGCTCGAAAAGAAAATCGCCTGTGCCCAATTTTTCGAGCCGTGCCTCGACCGGGTTGAGCGTCTTTGCAAGCCAATGGCGATACCAGAAGTCGATCTCTTCCTGTGAATGGCCAAGCGGATCCTTGAGGTATTTCAGAACCGGCAGATTGAGGGGCGCATGCAGTTCTGTTG
>WTKI01000245.1 GCA_011524425.1 Altererythrobacter sp.
GTTGGGCTGCAAAATATTTAACATAAACCGCATTACAAGCCGAAGTGTTTGGTATAGGGGCACATGCGGTTTCCCAGTATGATGGGACTGAAATGTTGGGATTCACCTTTCGGTAGGCCGGCCATCCGTAGTGGCCAAACCTACGGCCACCTTGCGGACGAAACGGAAGCTCGGGAATGACTCGCCAATGTCCGTTTCAAAGGGAAAGTCTGGACTGCTATTCCTCGACTTTGAGGATCAGCGGAGTTTCAGTCTTCGCGTCAACATTGAAAGTGGAGCGCCCAGTGTGGTTTAGGTGCCGACCATAGGTATGAAGTGACACAGCCACTTTGTCGCCGTTGTTAACTACGCTGTGGATGTCTTCGGGTAGGCAGCAGACCGCAGTTCCGGGGTAGAGTGTCTCTTCCTTGGTTGGTACCAGGTCTGCAAAACCGGGCTTGGAACCGTCGTCCAATCGTGTGTAGTTGGTTTCGTGTTCCTGCCCTTCGATCCCTGATACAACTGCCCAAGTCTTGTGGTTGTGTGCTTCGACGCCTCGACCCGGCGCCCACGCGATGGCGAATACGGCAAGGTCGTGATTATCCTCTTCATGTAATAGATGCAGGCCAACACCCTGTTCAGGGTCGGTGTATCGGTACTTGTCCTTAAACCAACTTGGATCAGACGCGAGCCGGAGCGCCAGAGGTTTGATCCTTTCGGTTATCGCCTCGGTTTCTGCCTCTTCGGCAACTATGGCACGAATGTCCTCGACATAGTCTTTAATCGAATATGCAGTCATGAATGCACCTCCCCCGCGAGATCTTAGTCAGGATAACCTATAACCTCTGGAACCCAAAGCCGACGTTCGGGACGCTCACAGCATCAGTGACTAAGGGCTCGAAGTAGACCATCGCCGTGATGCAACGCCAGCAAGAAAATTGACTCTCCAGACGCAATCCAAGACACACGAACCACAGCATTCAGGGGGTCAGATGTCGGCACAACTCGGGCGTCTCATTGTCTACACCAAGAAGCTTGACGAAATGTCTGACTTCTATTGCACGCATTTTGGCTTTCAGGAACTTCGGTTGGAAAACGATAAAATCGTTGAACTCGTCGCCATTGAGGGTGGTGCCCACATACTTCTCTATCCGGTGTCCCCGAAACGGAAAGAGGCGCAGACGCTGGTGAAGCTTGTCTTTGACGTCAGAGATGTCGAAGCCTTCTGCAAAGCAGCTTCAAAAAAGGGGCTGGAGTTTGGGGCAATTCATCAGGCCGAGGGGTATTGCTTTGCCAATGCGAAAGACCCGTCCGGCAACTCGGTTCAGGTGTCCAGCCGCGCGTTTGTGGCGCGAAAGTAGTCGCCCCTCGCCACATTAACACTCCTTAACGCCACCTTGTTCCCATCCGAGTTCATTCCCACCGTACGGTGGTCGCACCGACGTGATACCGACGTAATACCGACGCGATACAGACGTGCCGAAATCGCGGGTTTGCGTTGATTTGTTGGCATTAACCTCCTTTTCTTTCGAGTTTTGCTCAAACCACCGTACGCTGGTGCAACACTTTTCGATCTGCACTTCGAAATCCCCGCCTTTGCCTTGATCCTGTCCCAAGGCTCGCGCCAAGTAAGCCCCATGTGGAGCCTTGTGTTCAGAATAGCCCTTCTTGCCAGTTCCTTATTGGTCACCTGGAACTTTGCGCGGGTATGGATCGGCGCGCTCAGAGCCCCGAAGAAGCAAGACGCCTTGCCCAAACCCACCCATGCCGAGATTGCCGCACAGGTGATGGCCGAGGAGGCGACCCGGCACATCACGACCATCGAGGTCGCGATCGCAGGTCTGGCCGATGAAGAGCTTTGGCAGGCGACGAGCCAGTTTACCTCGGCGGTGAGTAGGCTCCGTGGTGCGCTTCTGGCTGACCCGGGGCACTACCGGCAAGCCAAGCGCCATCTCGGGCAAATCCTGATCGCAGCAGAGCAGACGCTCAAGCATTTCGCGCGGCATTATGCGGCAAATCCGGATCCGGGGCTTCGCCGTAAGGAGCTGAGTTTGCTGGAAGATTTGACGGATGCCTATATCAAGGCCGCCGAGCGTTATGCCGAGGCAAGTGCGGTTGAGTTG
>WTKI01000342.1 GCA_011524425.1 Altererythrobacter sp.
GCGAAGGGCAGCACAACGCGCGACATCATCGCCGCCCCTGAAGGTGACGGCCAGTTCGCGCAGGCTGTAATACCTTCTTGATTTGACCCTCAAACGCCGGGCGCGAGCCGTCCGGCTCGCTTGGCTTGCGCGCCATAAGGCGCGACGGCCAGTCGGCCTTTGACTGCCGTGACCAAGAACCAAGGTCTATTCTGAGGCTTCGCCCTCGTCCTCTTCTTTCACTACATACAGCTTGTCGATGCGGCGGCGGTCCATGTCGATGACTTCAAAGCGCCAGCCTTGATCGACAAAGCTCTCGCCTTCTTTGGGTAAGCGCTTAAGCACCGACAGCGCATAGCCTGCCGCGGTTCCGAATTCGCGCGTCTCCGCATATTCCAGACCCAACCGATCAGCCAGCGCATCTGCCGATAGCTGGCCAGATATGACCAGCGAACCGTCTTTGCGTTCAACAATCTGCGGCGCATCGCCTTCGTCCTGATCGCTCACAAATGTACCGGCAAGTGCAGTAAGAACATCGACCGGCGTAATGATCCCGTCCAGATGGCCATATTCGTCATGCACCATCGCCATCGCTATTTCAGACTGTTGCAACACCCGCAGCGCATCCATTGCGTCTAGCTGATCCGGCACGACTTCTGCCTTGCGCATCAGGTCTTTGAGTAAGACAGATTTGCCATCCACCAGCAGCGCCAACACTTCGCGCACTTTAACGACGCCCAGCACAGTGTCAGGCGATCCATCGACGACGGGCAGCAGCGAATGCGGGCTTTCATCGATAACCCGCTTGATCTCTTTTTCGCTCGCTTCGATATCGACCCAGTCAATCTCAGGGCGCGGCGTCATCAGTTCGCGCACCGGTCGCTCAGCCAAGCGTACAACCCCTGCCAAGAGCTGATGCTGCTCTTCCTCGATCACGCCGCTGCGAGTCGCATCGGCAAAGATCATGTGCAATTCTTCTGCCGTGACGCTGTTCTGGCCGCCCGGGCGAATGCCCATCAAACGGATCAGCAGGCCGGAAGATGTGTCGAGCACCCATACCAGCGGCGCAGCCACTTTGGCGACAAACGCCATCGGGCGCGACATCACAGTCGCAATGGGCACAGCATGTCGCAGCGCTAACTGTTTCGGCACAAGCTCGCCTACCACCAGGCTGAAATAGGTTGTTAAAGCAATCACCAGCACGAAACCTGCATCGCCTGCCCAATCGCTGGGTACGCCAAGCGCGGCCAGCCGTTCGCCGAACGGTCCACCAAGGCTCGCTCCGGAATAAGCGCCTGCGACAATCCCCACCAGAGTAATGCCGATTTGAACGGTTGAGAGGAATTTGCCCGGGTCGGCTGCAAGGTTGAGCGCAGTCGCCGCACCTGCAGAGCCCGCATCCCGTTTTGCGTGCAGCTTTGCGGGTTTGGCAGAAACAATCGCAAGCTCTGACATCGCAAAGATGCCATTCAGCACGATCAGTCCGCCGATAATGAAAACGTCAGGCCAAGGAATGGGTGTCACCCGATTCTCGCTAGCATAGTTTTGCGGCTAAGCCAGCCACCCACTGCAACAAACTTTTCGGATCAGAAACAAAAGCAAAGCGGAAAAAGATGCTCTGTCACAAGAGGTTAATGTGCTAAAGCTCAAAGCGGTCATGAGACTTTGGGATCGGTGCGTGCCCCCAGATATTTACGACGCGCCTTAAGGAGGAGAGAGTTTATGACGCGATCAAAGACATTGCTGGCTAGCGTTGCGGCCATTTCCCTGCTCGGGACGAGCGCTTGTGTGACAGACCCGAATACAGGCGAGAAGAAGGTTTCGCGTACTGCTGGCGGCGCAGTTCTCGGCGGCACGCTGGGATATTTGCTTGGAGGCGTTGTTGGCGGCGATACTGCGCGGATCATCGGCGCGGGTATTGGCGGCTCTGCCGGCGCGGTGATCGGCAAGAGGTTCGACGACCAAATCCGCGAGCTTGACGAACAAACCGAAGGCAGCGGCGTAGAGGTTGAAGAGGTTGGCGATCAGGATGCGATTCTGGTGCGCTTGCCCGATGGCGTTACTTTTGCCAGCGGCTCGGCAGACATCAATCCCGGTTTCTATGAAACGCTGAACACTGT
>WTKI01000328.1 GCA_011524425.1 Altererythrobacter sp.
GCAGCAATCACGCCAAGGATCTTCAGCAAGCGCCGCATAGCCTAAAGCGCCTCCAGCGCCGTCTCGACCACGCACACACCGGCTGCAGTCACTGTGACTTCAACCGCTTCATTGTCATCAATCCGGCGAATGCGGGCGAGCGCATCCTGTGTCGACAATGGCACTGCGCTTTCACCGTCCTGCGGAGCGGCCCGTTCCAGCTTGCGCAACTGGTTGATGGACAGACGCTCGACCATGCGCGGCGCCATACAATCAGCCATGGTTTCCGGCACGCCATTATCGAGCAGCACAGCCTTCACTCGATCTTCTGTGACTTTGTCGAGCCCGCCAAACCAGATCCACGCGCCGACGCCAAGCGCCAGCACTAGGATCAGGATAAGAAGCTTTTTCACAAGCAATCGGGCCTTTCGTTCTGGCCTTCGGCAGCTAGTCGAGTGCCTTGTTGATTTCCTCGACCATCTTCTTGGCATCGGATAGCAACATCATGGTCTGGTCCATGTAGAACACGTCATTGTCGACGCCGGCATAGCCCACACCGCCCATAGAGCGCTTGATGAAGAAAACCTGCTTGGCCTTGTCCACATCGAACACCGGCATGCCATAGATGGGGCTTGACTTGTCTGTCTTTGCAGCCGGGTTCACGACGTCATTCGCACCGATGATGAAAGCAACGTCGGCTTGCGCAAACTCGCTATTGATGTCTTCCAGCTCAAAGACCTCGTCATACGGAACGTTGGCCTCAGCCAGCAGCACGTTCATATGGCCCGGCATACGCCCTGCAACCGGGTGGATCGCATATTTGACGTCCACGCCTTTTTCTTTGAGCAAGTCCGCCATTTCGCGCAGCACGTGCTGAGCCTGTGCCACCGCCATGCCGTAGCCGGGGATGATGATGACCTTTTCTGCCTGTTCCAGCATGAAGGCGGCATCGTCTGCGCTGCCTTGCTTGTAAGGGCGCGCTTCACGCGCTTCGCCGCCGCCCGCGCTGTCATCCGCGCCAAAGCCGCCTGCGATCACACTAATGAAGCTGCGGTTCATCGCGCGGCACATGATGTAGCTGAGGATTGCGCCCGAAGAGCCGACCAGCGCGCCGGTTATGATCATAGCTGAATTGCCGAGCGTGAAGCCCATCGCAGCGGCCGCCCAACCCGAATAGCTGTTCAGCATGGACACAACGACGGGCATATCCGCCCCGCCAATCGGGATGATCAACAGGAAGCCAATTATAAAGGCGAGCACCGTCACATAAATGATCAACTGGCCTTCACCTGCTCCGCCAGCGCCCGAAACAGCATAGGCCGCAATCAGGCCGAGTATGGCCGCCAGCGTGCCTAGATTGATCACATGGCGCATGGGCAGCAGGATGGGATTGCCGCTCATCCGTCCCGAGAGCTTCAGGAAAGCGATCACAGAGCCGGAGAAAGTGATCGCGCCAATGGCGATACCCAGACCGAGCTCGATCCGGCTGACCATGAAGATTTGTCCAGCGCTATCGGTAATGCCGAAGCTTTGCGGGTCCAGCCATGCAGCAAGGCCCACGACGACAGCAGCAAGCCCGACGAGGCTGTGGAAGCCCGCAACCAGTTCCGGCATCGCTGTCATGGCGATCTTGCGCGCAACGGTTATGCCGATGATCCCGCCCAAGAACATCGCAATGCCGATCTCTGCAATGTTCGCAATGTCATGCGTGACCAGCGTTGTGACCACCGCCAGCAGCATGCCGACCATGCCATAGCGGTTGCCTGCACGGCTTGAGGCCGGGCTGGAAAGCCCGCGCAAAGCGAGGATGAAGAATACACCTGCAACAAGGTATGCGAGCATCGCCCAAGCGGGTGTGCCTGCGCTGTCTGCGGCGCTGGCGAGAATAGAGAAGCTCATCACTTCTTCTCCTTCTTCTTATACATGGCCAGCATACGCTCTGTAACGGCAAAGCCGCCAAAGATGTTGATGCTCGCCATGACAACGCCTGCAAGGCCGAGATATTTGGCCGTCGCGCTTCCCGCTTCAGCCGATGCAATCAGTGCACCGACGATAATCACAGAGGAAATCGCATTGGTCACCGCCATGAGCGGTGTGTGCAGCGCCGGGGTCACCGAC
>WTKI01000279.1 GCA_011524425.1 Altererythrobacter sp.
GTATCAAGTCATTGAAGGTCGGACGCTCGCCGGCTGCAAGCCGTTTTGCCCCTTCGCCAATTACAGAACCGGCCACACCGGCGGCAAGCCCGCCAAATCCGGCCAAGCGAGACAAGCGTCCACTCGGCACAGCGCGCTGGCGTCCCCATTTAGGCTCGTCTGACATGTGTTTAGTGACCGCTTTTCCTGTGAATGAATAAAACGGAATTCGGGAGCGGCGGTTCCGCCAAAATCGATCGGCCAGGCAATCAATTGGCTTTTAGAGGCTCGATCAACCGGGTCCGAATTCTGCTCTTGAGCGTGCGCTGAGCCTGCCAGTTCGCATCGCCCAGGCTTGCTTCCGCCCCGCGGCGCAACACGGTTGAGGCAATCTGCGTGAGCGCATCCCCCAGCGTTGCAGGCTCCCAAGCTCTCCATGCATCCAGCACGTCCGCCCGGCGGACTACAGCGCCTTGGGTGTCACCTCGAACTGCTGTGGTAACATGCTGGTTAGTCAGGTCGATGGCGTGTTCGCAAAGCTGTTGAACGTTGTCCCAGCCAGCTTGTGGGGGAAAGTGCGCGACTGCATCGAAACGTCTTGCCAGCTTGGCAAGATCGGTGTGCATATTGCGGGGCCATTCGCCCGTTTGACCGGTATCAACGGTGACCCCGGTATCGCGCGCGATCCGGCAAGCATGCGACATCACGTCGAGCAGGTATTCGCTAAACAGCCGGTGCTCGAAGCCTTGCTCAGAATTTAGCAACTTCGAATATTCGAGCCAGAAACACAAAGCCGGAGAATTGTCACCAAGTCGGTCAGAGCTCAGAATGGCAGAGGTGTGGTTTGCCGTCTGCGTGGGTGGGCCTCCCAAGGCTGCAGCCAATTTTTCCCACTCTTCGTCTACGAGTAACGCATGGAGGTGCGGAATTTGTGCGAGCGTTATTGATCCGCTGCCAGATGGTGCAATCTTCTTCAGGATCGGATCTTGCAATATCTTCTTATCAAAAGGATATTGGCGCACTTCCGAGGCAAGTTCCTTTAGTAGCTGCGCTTTTTCAGGCTCTGAGGATCTGGCGGCTATGCAATGTTGTAGCATGGTCCATTGAGCAAAGAGCCGGAGAAGGAAAAAACCCAAATCCCGCTGGAAGTCTTTCGATGCGACATCATAGTATCGGGCAAGCAAAGCCGCAGTCTTGCTGACCGAGCCGATGAGATTTCGATAATCTTTGCTGCTCTCTGGCGAAGTTGACATGGATTCACCGCGCCTGCGCCAAACATGCGGATATTTGTCGAAAGTAGAAATTCGGTCAGCAGCCTGAAGGATCCTGACTGCATACAAATGGTCAGCATATCGGACTTGCTGCTCATCAAAAAGGAGCTCGTTCTCAAGGAGAAATTCACGGTTCAAAAGCCAGGACCAAGTCGCAACTGTATACCTGAGCTCAGGTGCGTCATCGATTTTCAGGCCAGATCGACGATTCGCAAGCAATTGATGATCGCGCTCGAAACGCTCCCACGCGCCGAATTGCGGTCGGTAACTGAGTGTGGGTAAATGCGTTACGTCAGCTTGGGATTCTCTCGCCAAATCGATCGCTTCGATCATGGTGTCGCGGATTAGAAAATCATCCGCATCGAGAAACATCACATATTGCCCGCTCGCTTTTCTAAGCCCTTCGTTCCTGCTTAACGTTGGGCCAAGGTTGCGTTTGTTATGAATAACTTGCAGTTTTTGGTGGCCGAAAAGATTACTGAATTGACTGGTATCAAATGGCCTCAAGCCGTCATTGACGATTATGATTTCGTGCAGATGGTCTTCCAGCGCGAGGCAAGAGGCCACTGTCTGCCGAATGAAGATCGTTTCGTCGAAATAAGGAATGATGACGCTTAAAGTCATGCGGTTGGCTATGCCCCCTGAAACCTTTTGTGCGCCCGTCTTTTTTTAAGATCAGATTTTGTCCCTATGCCATTAATGTCAGGCAAATGGGAAGGCCAAACCCGGCCTGCATCAAAGCGGCACGGCTACCAGTCATTCGTTATTCCAGATTTTGGTCGGGGAGAGAGGATTCGAACCTCCGGCCCCTGCCTCCCGAAGACAGTGCTCTACCAGGCTGAGCTAC
>WTKI01000293.1 GCA_011524425.1 Altererythrobacter sp.
CTTGCACCAGAGACTATGCCGGCATTGTTCACGAGAATATCGAGCCTCCCGAACTTCGCAACGGCATGCCCAATGATGTCGGGCCATGCTTTTCGGTCTGCTACATCCTGAGCCTTGAACTGAGCACCCAAGCCTTCGCACATTTGCGAGCCTTGGTCAGGATCAATGTCAGTGCCGAGCACGTACGCACCCTCACTGACCAGCCGACTGAGTGCGGCCGCGCCTATCCCGCTCGCGCAACCTGTAACGATTGCTACCTTTCCGGAAAGGTCAGGCATTACTCTGCTTGCTGCCAGATCGCTGCGCTTTCCCGATGATTGTGGGTGTCGACAAACCGCGCGAGATTTTCAGTACCCTCAGGCAGTTTCCAGCCGACAGTGAAACCGAAATTGGCAAAGCAGAACACGATCAGATCGGCAAAAGTGAAACGTCCGAGAGCAAAGTGGTTCGAGGATCCCAAGGCCTCATCAAACCAGCGCCATTTCTCATCCGACATGGCAGCGATTTCAGCACCGGCAGCCTCACTCAGCACTGCCATGCGCGGTTCAAACATGGGACGGCCACCGGTCGCGCGAAAGCCCATGGTCATTGGGACAACCACTTCCTGATCGAACAAGCGCACCCATTTGCGAACTTCTGCGCGTTCTTGCGGGGTTTCGCCGAACAAATTGGGTTCAGGGTGCATTTCCTCGATGAATTCGCAGATCGGCCAGCTTTCCGTCAGGCAAGTGCCGTCATCAAGCTCGAATGTGGGAATGGTCCCCAGCGGGTTCTTTTTGAGATATTCTGCGTCCTGGCGGTTTTCGCCAATGATGATGTCATAATGAACGCGCTCAACGCGATCTTCGCCAATTCCCTTTTCGACCAGAAACATCCGCACCAATCGCGGATTGGGGCCAAGGCTTGAATGGAGTTTTGGCATATCGCTTCCTCTTCCTACTGTCTGGTTTGAAAAACTTAATACGCGAGCGATCCGGCTTGCCCATCTGGCAAATGCGCTAGGGCGTTGACGCAAGGCTGCGCTATGACCATTTACAGTGTCATGGACCAGCAAGACACTACCGCCGAAGCGCCGCTGAACGAAGAGGCCGTTGCTGCCAAACCCGCCGATGGGCCTTTAGCCGAAGACCTTGCGGACGATCAGCTTACTCCGCTGGATCCAGCCTATAAAACCGTTATACGCATAGGGACGGCGATTTTTTGCGTTCCGTTTCTTGTTGCAGGATTGGTTGTTGAAGCGACAAGCATTTTGCCTGCCGCCGTCATCATTGCGCCGCTGACGCTGATCGCGATCCTGCTCATCTTTCGATTGCCGACCCGTCGTTATCTGGCGCGCGGCTATGCGATGGGCCTCGATCGTTTGCGCATTGTGCGCGGCATCTGGTTCCGTGCGGACACAGTGGTTCCGTTCGGACGGGTGCAGCATATTGATGTGAACCAAGGTCCGCTGGAACGCTTCTTTGATATCGCGACGCTCACTTTGCATACCGCTGGCAGCATGGGTGCCTCTGTTCGGCTCCCCGGACTAAAGCATGAAGTGGCTTTGGACATGCGCGAAGAGATTCGCAGCCATATCAAGCGCGAGACGATATGAGCGAGCAGGTCGCGAACTCCGGCCAGCCAAGCAATGCTGCGCTCCATACAGACCCCAAGAGCTTCCTCATCCAAGGGCTTGCGGGGCTGCGCAATGCGATCTTCCCGGTTGTGGCTGTGTTTTTTGCGATGCGCGACACAGGCACACTTGCTCTTTTCACAGCACTGGCCGCAGGAATTGCGATTGTTGGAATAGGGGCCGGCGGGGCTTATCTGCGCTGGCGAAAGTTTACCTACGAGATCAATGTCGAGGACATTCGTGTTGAATCAGGCATAATTTCGCGCATTGCGCGGTCTGTCCCGTTTGAGCGCATTCAGGATGTCAGTCTGGAGCAAACGCTCATCCCGAGACTGTTTGGCTTGGTAACAGTGAAGTTTGAAACCGGTTCCGGTGGCGGGGAAGACATTACGCTTGCCTATCTCTCAGAAGATGAAGGAGAACGGCTTCGCGAATTGGTCAGGGAACAATGCGATGGTGCCTCGCTGATCGCTCACCGCCCTGATGATGTGGAAAGCGAAGTTGTTGGCGCTCCAGCCGCCAAGCGCGCCGAGCCTTCGACCTTGCTATTCGCAATGGATCGGCGTCGCCTTTTCACTTTTGGCATCTTTGAATTTTCACTTGCAGTGTTCGCTGTGCTGGCAGGCCTTGCGCAATATGCCGACTGGTTTGTCGATTTTGAAATTTGGGACCCAGACCTCTGGCGCGATGTTGCAAGCGAACAGTCCGGCTGGATCGCAGGTCTTGGTCAGATGGGCCAGATCATCGGCGCTATTGGAAGCGTTATCGGCCTGATTCTGGTGGGCTCTGTGACTGGCCTTTTCCGCGTATTTCTGCGCGATTGGAATTTCCGCCTAGAAGAGACGCCGCGAGGATTTCGCAGGCGCCGCGGATTGCTAACCCGCACAGATGTCGTGATGCCTGTGCACCGCGTGCAAGCTATCCAAGTCAAAACAGGCTGGCTGCGGTATCGTTTTGGCTGGCGCGCTTTGAAGTTTGTCAGCCTTGCGCAAGATCTTGGTGCGGCCAATCATGATGTGGCGCCCTTTGCGAAGATCGAAGAGATCAAGCCGATTGTTCGTGCTGCCGGATTTGAGCCTGCCTCACCAACACTCGATTGGCGTTTGACGGAACCGCGATATTGGCTGGACACAACAATCCTGGAAGGCGGCATTCTGCTGCTCGTCGCTATCGTAGTCGCGATTGTATTTTCACCTTGGTTTGCTTTGATCCCTGTTGCCATTGCCGGGGTTATCGCTCTTGCAAACTGGTACGGTTACAAAGTGCACGCGCATGCAGTTGACGAAGAGCAATTGCTGGTGCGGAAGGGCTATTTTTCACCTGACCTGCAGATCGCAAGCCGGGTGAAGCTGCATTCTGTAAACATCTCTCAAGGACCGATTGCTCAACGCCGGGGCTATGCCAATCTGCACTTGGGATTAGCTGGCGGGACAATGTCGATATCCGGACTGCCGCTTGCGCGCGCGCACGAGCTTCGGCGGGCTATACTTGCCAGTATAGCGGCCAAAGACTTCTCAGAGATCTATCGCGCTCCAGAGCCGCGCTTGGCGGCATGAGAAAGTCGCGCTAAGCGCTCTGGCATCATGCGGTTCCTATCTGACAATGCTGCAAGGGTGCATCCTAACGTCCTGGCTGCCTTGGCGAAGGCGGACGATCACGATCTACCTTATGACGGTGATCGCTGGAGCGCAGCTTTGGACGAACGCTTCTCTGAATTGTTCGGCAGGGAATGCGCGGGCTTGTGGATTGCCACCGGCACAGCGGCAAACTGCCTAGCGCTTGGAACTTTGGTGCAGCCGCATGGCGCGCTAGTCTGCCACGAAGAGGCGCATGTCGAGATGGATGAGGGGGGCGCACCCGGTTTCTATTTGCACGGCGCTAAGCTGATCCTTGCAAAAGGCGAAGGCGCGCTGTTGTCGCGCGCTGATATCGAAGCGGTTACAGCCGGCATTCGCGATGATGTCCATCAGGTGCAGCCGCATGCGATTTCTATCACTCAAGCGAGCGAATATGGCAGGGTCTACACACCCGCTATGCTGGCAAAGCTTGGCACCTATGCAAAAGAGAGTGGGCTTGGGTTGCACATGGATGGTGCGCGTTTTGCGAATGCGGTTGCCTATCTGGACTGCTCCGCAGCAGAGGCTGTCGGACCTTGCGACACGCTCGCTTTCGGTTTCATCAAAAATGGCGGGATGAGCGCAGAAGCGGTTGTTCTATTCGATCCAGAGCGCGCTGCGGAAGTACGTTATCGGCGCAAGCGTGCCGGACATCTGCAATGCAAGGGACGTTACCAGGCAGCGCAAATACTTGCTATGCTGGAAGATGATCTGTGGCTCCAAAATGCGCGCCATTCCAATGCTGCAGCGGCTGAGATAGCCAGCGCTTGCGGAGAGCGCTTGTTGCACGCGGTCGAGGCCAATGAACTGTTTGTGCATTTGGATACACAAGAGCGTGAAGCGCTGCGCAAGCAAGGGTTTGAATTTTACGATTGGGGTGATGACGCGGCGCGGTTTGTCACTGCATGGGATACCAGACCCGAAGACGCCATGGGCCTTGCCAAGGCCGTTGCAGCCCTGTGAGCGGCACTGTGGCTGGTAGACAAACCGATTTGTTAAGTTGGCGCGTAATCGTGCCTTTCCTGCTTACTGGCGCGATCTGGGGTTCAACCTGGTGGGTGATCACCGGGCAGATTGACGGCGTTCCTGCAGCATGGTCGGTATTCTACCGGTTTGCACTTGCAACTCCTGCGTTGTTCCTCGTCGCGATGCTGATGAAGCGGCGCTTGCAGCTTTCACGGCAGGAGCATTTGCTGGCAGCGCTTGTCGGCGTCTTTCAATTCAGCGGCAACTTCCTGCTGGTCTACCATGCAGAGCTGTATGTGACCTCCGGCATTGTCGCGATGATGTTCGGGCTGCTGATGGTGCCAAACGCTTTGTTCGCGCGGATATTTCTTGGCGAGAAGATCCAGCCGCAATTTGCGCTTGGCAGTTTGGTCGCGATTGTCGGCGTGTCATTCCTCTTGTTCCATGAATGGAGCTCAAATCCCGGGGCAGGGGTTATCGGTGGCAATGTCGGCCTGGGTATCGTGCTTGCTATGCTCGGCATACTTGCGGCTTCAGTTGCCAATGTCATTCAAGCCAATCCGACAGGGCGTGCAGTGCCGATGGTAAGCTTGCTTGCCTGGGCAATGCTTTACGGAACTACCTTTGATTTGGGATTCGCTGTGCTGACTGCCGGACCACCGCCGTTGCCGACCAGCACCTCTTACTGGGCCGGAATAATATATTTGGCGTTGATCGGCTCCGTCGTGACTTTCCCGCTCCATTACAATCTGGTGCGGGAGATCGGAGCGGGTCGCACCGCTTACAATTCGATCCTGACTATCGCAGTGGCCATGCTGATATCGACTTTGCTGGAGGACTATCGCTGGACATGGTTGACTGCAGGCGGGATGGTGCTGGCAGTGGCGGGCATGGTTGTCGCGCTTCGTTCAAAGCAAGCTCGCTAGGCCTTCTTTGAAAGTCGGGTAAGCTGGCTCCCAGCCGAGCATGCGTTTAGCCTTGCCGTTCGCAACGCGCCTGTTCTCTGCATAAAAACCGCGCGCCATTTCTGACAGTTTGGCTTGCTCCAGTGTTTCAAGCGGTGGCGGCTCGATCCCTATCAGCCGGCAAGCTTCTTCCGTCACGGCATTGCCGCTGGCCGGCAGGTCATCGCTGAGATTGTATGCTCCCCGCGGAGCATCGCGTTCTATCGCTGCGACAACGCCTGACACAATGTCATCTACATGCACGCGGCTGAAGACTTGCTCGGGCATATCAATCCGGCGTGCCTTTCCATTGCGTACGCGGTCCAATGCGCTGCGGGTTGGTCCGTAAATTCCCGGCAAACGGAAGTTGCACGCACCAAGGTCCAGCCATGCGGCATCGGCCTCGGCTCTTGCATTGCGGCGGCCTGCGCCTGTCTGTGCGACTGTCGGAGTGCTTTCATCCACCCAGCCGCCGCCAGCATCGCCATAGACCCCGGTCGAGGAAAGATAGCCTAGCCAGCGCCTGTTCAGCGTATCGCCATATCTCTCCAAAACAGGGTCGGAGCCGGACGCCCGATCTGGCGGAACGCTGGACAGGATGTGGCTGGCACTATCTACAGCTGCGCCCACTGCATTTTGATCATCAAAATCGAGATTGCCTGCAGAGCCGGTTGCATCGACCCTCCAACCCCGCTCGCTTAACGCGGCGGCGATCCGGCCAGCTGTATAACCAAGGCCAAAGACCAGCAGATGCTTCTCGTTACTCATCGCGGGCCAATTAGCGCGTATCGCTTTATTGGTCGAGATAGCCTTCCGGGGGTGTCTCTATGACTGCGCCGGGCACATTGTCCGCTTTCCATTGCATAGAGCGGCGCACACGGTTTTCGCCCGATGGGTGGGTATAGAACAAGAACTCTTCCAACGCGCTCGGTTCAAGCTTGCGGTATTCGCTGAGCCGCATGGCCGCACGCGCAAATCCATCTGGTTCTTGTGCAGCGATAAGACCAAATGCGTCGGCTTGATTCTCTTGCAAGCGGATGATGCCATTGGTTGCTGGTGTGGCGAGGAAGAAGTAGACAGCCAGGATCAGCGCAAACACCGGAATCGAGGCAGGGTCGCTGACATCGCGCACACCCCATTGCGCTTGCTTGCGCGCAATCAACCAAGGCGCAATCCGGCTGATGGCAAACAGACCCAGCGCAAATATGGCCATGATTGTCGCGACCCGCCAAGCCCCGTGGTTCATCACATAATGGCCAAGCTCATGCCCCATCACAGCCACAATTTCCTCTTCGCTGGTGCGCTCCAGCAAGTTGTCATTAAGCGAGATCCTGATGGTCGGTCCAAAGCCAGAGACATTGGCTGAGATACGCTTGTCCTGTTTGCTCTGATCAAACACGTAGATGTTCTCTGCAGGAACATCATATTGTGCAGCCATCGTGACCAGCCGGTCTCTTAAGGGTCCCTGTTCCAGCTCTGTGTATGTGTTGAATAGCGGCGAAATGAATACTGGGGCTAATGTGGTGCCGATAAAGAAAAACAGACCTGCCACAGCAGTGCCTGTGACCCACCACGTTTGCGGCGCCTTGCGAATGACCAGATAAACTATTGCGATCAGCAAGGGGAAAATCGCCAGAGCGATGACATATCCGATCAACTGGTCAGAGAGCCAAGCGCCAAAGCTCTGGTCCATCAAATCATACTGCTTTTCCCGAAAGAAGCCGGTGTAGAGCGTCCAAGGCAAAGCGATGAGCGTTGAAACCAGAAAGTATAAACTTGCCGTCAGCCATGTCGCGCCAAATGCCCCTTTGAATATCCGTTCGGCGAGGTCTCGGAAAGCTATCGCCATGCGAAACCGCAGGATCAGCCAATCCACCAGAACGGTGACCGCAGTGCCGAAAACCAGAAGGTAGTAGCCTCCTTCGAAATAAGCGTCGGATTGCTCTTTCGCAGGGCCTTGCAAAGTTTCGAGATAGGCGCGCGTAGCGGCTTCAACGTCGAAAGCGCCGGTCCCGGCCGCAAGTAAGTCTAAAACCACAAGAAATTCCCCCAATTTCGTCTGCGCTTGCTGAGCGTATGGCGGTTCAATGTCAATCGGACAGAAGCGACATCCGTTTGCTGCTCAGATTTGCATTGGACCTTGGGCCTGCAGCGCTTAGATGTTGATCCATGGACATTTCATCGACCCCGCCCGCTTCACCTGACGCACAATCCTTATCCGGCGCAGCGCCTGCAACTGCTGAACCAGCTGTCATTCGCAGGGAAGATTACCAGCCTTACCCTTGGCGAGTGCCGGAAACGCATCTGGACTTTGCATTGGGGCTCGAGCGTACCGCCGTTACTTCGACGCTTGTGATAGAGCGCAATGAGGACACCGCACCGGCGTCTGAAATCCGCTTGCAGGGCGATGGGTTGGAGCCGCTGGGCGTGCGCCTGGACGGGCAAGAGATCAATGATTGGCGGATGGAGGGGAGCGACCTAATTGTGCCGCTATCCGGCGACGCCCACGAGCTTTCTATCGACACCAGTATTGATCCGTCCGCCAACACAAAGCTGGAAGGTCTTTACGCCTCTAACGGGATGCTATGCACACAATGCGAGGCAGAAGGCTTTCGTAGGATCACTTTCTTCCCTGACCGCCCCGATGTTCTCTCGACCTATTCCGTTCGAATGAGCGGTTCGAAAGAGGCGTTCCCGATCCTGTTGTGCAATGGCAATATGGTGGCGCAAGGTGAAGGGGAAGACGGTGCGCATTGGGCTGAGTGGCATGACCCATGGCCCAAACCGTCTTACCTGTTTGCGCTGGTGGCAGGCGACCTGGTCGCCAACAGCTCAACTTTCACAACCATGACCGGGCGCGAAGTGGCGCTCAATGTGTGGGTGCGGGCAGAAGACCTTGGCCGAACTGACCACGCGCTTCGGTCGTTGGAGCATTCCATGAAATGGGATGAGGAGGTGTTCGGGCGCGAGTATGATCTTGATCTCTACAACATTGTTGCCGTGAGCGATTTCAACATGGGCGCGATGGAGAACAAAGGCCTCAACGTCTTCAACACAAAGTATGTTTTGGCTGACCCTGAAACTGCGACCGATGCGGATTTCGACGCGATCGAAGGGGTCATCGCGCATGAGTATTTCCACAACTGGTCCGGCAACAGGATTACGTGTCGCGACTGGTTCCAGCTGTCTTTAAAAGAAGGCTTTACTGTCCTGCGCGATCAGCTCTTCAGCCAAGATATGCGCGGAGAAGCGGTCAAGCGGATCGAAGATGTGCGAATCTTGCGGCTGGCTCAGTTCCCAGAAGATGCAGGCCCGCTTGCCCATCCGATCAGGCCCGATTCCTATAGAGAAATCAGCAACTTTTATACCGCTACGATCTATAACAAAGGCGCAGAAGTCATTCGCATGATGCGCACTTTGGCTGGTGTCGAAGCGTTCCGGAAAGGCACGGACGTTTACTTTGACCGGCATGACGGTGAAGCGGCGACCTGTGAAGATTTTGTGTGCTCTATTGAAGATGGCACAGGGCTGGATCTCACGCAGTTCCGCTTGTGGTATCGTCAGGCCGGCACTCCCAAAATAACCGTGGCGCTCGATCACTCAGGTGACACAGCGACACTCAAACTTACTCAAGAGGTACCTAACACCCCCGGGCAGGGCGATAAGAGTCCCATGCCGATACCGCTGAAGATCGCGTTGTTCGATCGGGCCAGTGGAACGCATTCTGGTGAGGAGCTCATTGTTCTTGACCAGGCAGAGCAGAGCTTTGCCTTTACAGGCCATGCGGAAAAACCTGTCCTTTCGATCAATCGCGGCTTCACAGCGCCGGTCGTGATCGAGCGCGATGTTAGCCGCGAAGATCTCATGCTGCTGGCGCGCTGCGATGATGATGCCTTTGCGCGATATGAAGCGATGCAGGAATTGAGCGTCGCACATCTCGTGGCGGCCTCTGCAGGCCAACTGTCAGAGGGCGATCGGGTTTCAGGCGAGCAAGGGCTCGTTGAAGCTTTCAGATCGATTCTGAGCGATCCGGCGCTCGACGATGCGATGCGCAGCGAATTGCTGATGCTTCCGACCGGCAGCTATTTGTTCGAGCAGATGGCCAACGCTTATGTTAGAGCCGATCCCGGCGCGATCACGCGTGAACGGCGCGCACTCAAAGCCTTGCTGGCCGCACAATTGATGGATCCCTTGCTCGCCCATTACGAGCGTTGCGCGGCTGTCGATGAGCATAGCGAGGGTGCGCGCGGAGCCCGCAAGATGAAGTCCCATTGCCTAGAGCTGATTGCGGCGGGCGATTCTGACAAAGCAGCCCCGCTCGCTTCAGAGCAATATGATACCGCGCGCAATATGACAGACAGGCAAGGCGCGCTCAGCGTCCTTACAGGGCTTGAAACACCGCTTCGGACTGCCGCCTTGCTCGACTTCTACAACCGCTTCAAAGACAATGCGCTGGTGATTGATAAATGGTTCAGCCTGCAAGCCCTATCGCGTCATCCGCAAGTCATTGAACATGTCAAAGCGCTTGCCCAGCATCGTGACTTCAATTTGAAGAACCCCAATCGCGCGCGTGCATTGTATATGGCCTTTGCAGGAAACCCTTCGGCGTTCCATGCCGACGATGGCGAAGGCTACCGCATTATTGCAGACTTCATTCTCGCGCTCGACCCGATCAATCCGCAAACCGCAGCGCGTTTCGTCTCGCCGCTTGGCAAGTGGAAACGGATCGAGGAGGGACGCAGCGCTTTGATGAAGGCAGAGCTGGAACGGATTGCAGGAGCAGACCTGTCGCGTGACACCTTTGAACAAGTCACACGCAGCCTGGAAGGCTGATGCCACGATGGCCGAGGATAGGCTAAAGCTGATCCAGTCCGATGTGATTGCAACGGCACATGGGTTTTTGACGGGCCCGCAATCCGATTGCGAAGAATTGTTTCGGGTCGGCGGCGATGCGCCGACCGTGTGGCTGAGGCAAGTGCATTCAGCCGATGTGTTGCATGTGACAAAGCCTTTTGCCGAAGGGGCAAAGCCTGAAGCGGATGGCATGGTTACGGCCACCCACGGTTTGCGGCTGGCCATAGTCACTGCTGACTGCGCGCCGGTTTTGTTGGAAGACCGT
>WTKI01000330.1 GCA_011524425.1 Altererythrobacter sp.
GGTCTGTGGGGCGGAGCTGGCGTTCGCGTTCCCTGGACCAACGGCTGCTTTGCGCGCTTTGCGACAGCGGGGACACCTGCATTGGCGACGGTCTTAAGCCCATAACCAACGCAAAGTAATCTAAGTTCGAGAACGAGCGAAGATGTTCCGGATAGCACATTCGAACTCTGCATCTTCATTGTTTGCGCTTTGATGGGGTTCAAATTGCAAGTGAGGCGTTAAGAGACACGCGGGATGCCAAGTCATGTTGATGCGAGGCTTTGCTAAATTCAGTTTGTCTGCGCGTTCTCCGAGTCAAAGACCATTTGAAGGGGAAGAATTGCGGCGCCCTGCGCACGGGCGGGGAAGCCTGCAGTTCCTTCCTTGATATTGATTTCGGGAAGCCCGCGACGATCGAAGAACTTGAGTGCAGCATTGGTTTCCTGAACCAGTCTTGTTCTCAAGTCTTGGCTCAGGCTGCCATCGACAACCACATCGTGAATGTCCAAATAGGCTTGTCCCGATAGCGCAGCATAGGCCAACGCCCGTCCGGCGGTTTTCAACCAAGACTGCACAATTCCCTCGGCAGCATCTGGTAAATCACATTGCTCAAAAGCCAGCTCGTACGGCAAGCTGTTCGACGTGAGTTCGTCTGTTAGGGTGACTAGAGAAGCTGCAGAAATAAGTTGCGTAAACCGACCATCGTGCTGGCCTTCAACCGGCAAGGAACCGATCGCCGCTGCGTTTCCGCAAGCACCCGAGTACAAACGCCCGTCCATCACAATTCCGCCGCCAACGAATGTGCCGATGTAAAAATAGATGTAAGAGGCCGTTCTGTCGTGATGACCTGAGTTCAGTTCAGTAAGGCAAGCAGCGGACGCATCATTGATGAGATAGAAGGTCCGCCCCAAGGAGGCTGAAAGCTCTCCCGCCATGTCACGCTGGGCCCAATCTGTCATGGCTCCTTCAGGAGCACCGATGGCTGCCTCCCAGCTTTCCAGATTGTTCGGGGCGGCGAGACCGAAACCACATTCCTTTTGCTTTGCGGCAGGGATCTCGCTGAGATGGGCATTGACGCTTTCGATCAAGTCGGCGAGCAAAGGTTCGAATGCGGGATAGTCGAAAGACAGCACCGTTGATTTTGTGATCTCATAGTCGAAATTGGCAGTGACGACCTCGGCTGTTTTGCGACCAATCTTCACGCCAATGGCGAAGGCCCCGGTCGGGTTCAGCGCGAAAGGCTTTGATGGTTGGCCAACTTTGCCACGCGTTGCCTCTTGCGGCGCAACAAGGCCAATTTCGTGTAGGCGTCGAACAATCACCGAAGCGGATTGTGCGCTCAGCCCTGTCGCGCGGGTCAGGTCCGCTTTGCTTTGAGGGCCGTGCTTTCGCATCAGGGTCAAAAAGAGGCGTTCGTTGGCGCTGTATTCGGTTGCCTCTGCTAATACACTTAACATTTCTTGCCACTTGTCAGTCCGATTTAACGGATGTTAACGCTCACATTGGCAGAACAACACCTTTTCTTATCACAATGTTCGCAAAAAGAGCTTCTTCGCTTGTTGCGACGATCGTGTGGCATTGTTTGATCCGATCATAAATCTCAGACCCATTATCCGTTGGGATCGGAAGGCCGGGATAACGCAAATGAATGGTTGCGTCGATATCCCGGTGAATGGCGTCGGGAACATCGGGAGTGTAATAGTTGCACGTACGGAGTACAGGTGACTGCGCATCTGTATCCAAGGGAGTTACAGACAGGACAGCATCCAATACCGCGAGCAACCCCAACCCATCCGCACGCAGCAAGTTCTGGCTGTGGCTGTGGGCTGGGTAATTGCCATCCACGATGGCCAGTTCATCCCCATGCCCCATGCTGCGCAATGCAAACAGAAGCTCGGGTCCCAAAATAGGGTTCACACCGATAAGCATCAGATATAGCTCGCGCCTTCATGAACGCCTTGATCCTCAACACCTGTGATCATCGCGACAACTTCGTTCCCGGTGACTTCTTTCGCGTTAAGAACGCCCGCGATTCGGCCGCGACGGAAGACGACGATCCGGTCGACCAGATTGAAGACCTGGCGCAGGTTGTGGGACACAATGATGA
>WTKI01000066.1 GCA_011524425.1 Altererythrobacter sp.
TGCGATGGACATAGTCATCCGGGTGCCATGGCGTGTCAAAATTGAAGACATGGCTAACGCCTTTGATATCCAATCCGCGCGCTGCAACATCAGACGCTACAAGGATATTGATGTCACCAGACTTGAACCGCTCTAGCTCTTTCAGCCGGTTTGACTGATCCATATCGCCATGGATTTCACCGCTGGCAAAGCCATGGCGCTGCAGGCTCTTATTGAGTTCGCGCACAGTGGTCTTGCGGTTAGCAAAAATTATCGCCGTCTCGACCTGGTCATGCTGCAAAAGCCACCGCAGCGTTTCGCGCTTTTTGCGCGTCTCAACCGGTATCTTGAATGCTGTAATGTCTTTGTTGGTTGATGCCGCGCGACTGACTTCGATACGCTTGGGATTGCTGAGAAACTTCTTCGCAAGTTTCTCGATTGGCGGCGGCATTGTAGCAGAGAACAGCATGGTTTGCCGCGTTTCCGGCAGTTTGTCGCAGATGAATTCGATGTCGGGGATAAAGCCCATATCAAGCATGCGGTCCGCTTCATCGATTACCAGAAGCTCGCAGCCATTGAGCAGGATCTTACCGCGCTCAAACAGGTCCATCAAACGGCCAGGCGTCGCGATCAGCACGTCCACACCTTCGTCCAGCGCTTTAAGCTGGTCGCCCATCTGGACGCCGCCAATAAGCAACGCCATGGTCAAGTCATGGTTCTTACCATATTTTTCGAAATTCTCGGCAACCTGCGCTGCAAGTTCCCGCGTGGGCTCGAGAATCAAAGAACGCGGCATCAGGGCACGGCGGCGGCCGGCTGCCATGACATCGATCATTGGCAAAACAAAACTTGCTGTCTTGCCAGTCCCCGTCTGTGCAATTCCGATGAGATCCTTCATCATAAGAACCGCGGGAATGGCTTCGGCTTGAATGTCAGTCGGCTGAGTATAGCCAGCCGCTTCTACGGCTTGCAGCAATTCGTCTGAGAGGCCGAGATCGGCGAAAGTCATAGGCTAATAAAATTTTCCGGATAGGCAGCGCAGAAACGCGCTGAGCATTTTGGACCGGATCCCCTCCGATCACTCGAGGCGCCATTCGCTGAAAAGGGGCAGAAAGTCAAGTTTGTGCAGCGCAGCAAGCCCGGCTGCTTCACTCTCAGGCCTCAACAGGCACAAGCTCTCTTAACCGGGTAAGCTCACAATTGGCGCCTGAACGCGATTGCAACTTATCGCGTGCAACACAAATCTTACCGTCCTCGTTGCGTTCAACGTAGAAGCCCGAATAAAAATCGCGAGCACGGCAAGTCTTGTCGAGGCGCGCGCTGACGAGACGATCATTCATGAACAAAACCAGACGGTTGCCACTGCCCGGCTGGACGCCGGAGATATCTTTGACAGCGATGCAATCATCCATTTTGCGTTCTTCATAGCGCTGCTGAGTACGTGTGCCCAATTGATCTGCCATGAGGTTGCTGCGCGGAGCCCGCGAAGCCGGTGCGATGCGAATGATCACACGCTGCTCTATCCTCACCTGCCGGTGGATTGGTGATGCGTATAAAGCTTCAAGACGCTTGGCCTCGTCGCTCAGCCGATCAGACTGAGTAAGCGGATCAAATTCCGGGTCGAGATTTGCCGGATGCTCAAGCTGCTCTTGCATATCGGGCGCAGTCACAGGCGCATTGGCAACCAGCAAAGGAAGCGCAAGCGCAATCGCGGCAGTCCATGTGAAATACGTCTTCATTCGAACCCTCATGGACCGTCTGCGGATACAGTTCCGGTCATCATTCCTGCTTGCTCATAAAGTATGCGCTTGAATATGGGCTTAATGAGCGTTCACATTAGAGGCTAATACCAGTGTCCCATCACCTCAGCGAACGCCAAAGGAACACGGTCTTGCGAATCTCTGGAACAAGCGAGACCTGCATGCCATAGAGCAATCATGTCTAACGCTGCTGCATTTGCATCTGAAGCACAGGCCCTTTTGGGTCCGCGCGGTTTCACCTGTGATCCGGAATTGCTTGAACCATGGCTGACCGATTGGCGCGGAAGGTTTACAGGCAAAGCTCTGGGTCTCGCCTCGCCTGCGTCGACAGAACAGGTATCTCAATTTGTCAAACTATGCGCAAAGCACAATGTGCCTGTCGTACCGCAAGGCGGCAATAGCGGCATGGTTGGTGGAGCTACCCCGGACAAGGCTGGAAATTCTGTTTTGCTTTCATTGCGGCGGATGAATCAGGTCCGCCAATTTGATGTTTCGGGTAAGCAAATCATCGTTGATGCAGGATTGGTTCTGCAAACTTTGCATGAAATTGTAGAGGCCGAACATTTGCGGTTTCCACTCACGTTAGGCGGCAAAGGTTCAGCGACAATCGGTGGCCTAATTTCAACCAATGCCGGCGGTACGCAAGTGCTGCGCCATGGGACTATGCGCGCGCAAGTGGTCGGCATCGAAGCTGTGCTGGCAGATGGACAAATATTTGACGCTCTGACTGCCTTGAAGAAAGACAATCGCGGGTTTGACCTCAAGCAATTGCTGATTGGCTCTGAAGGCACGCTTGGCATTGTAACCGGTGCAACTCTGAAGCTTGCACCGGCCATGGCAGATCGCGTGGTTGCTTGGGTTGGCTTGAAAAGCATTCATGCTGCGCGCGAGCTACTGGTTAAACTGGAAACGCATTTGTTTGACGAGCTTGAGGGTTTTGAAGTGATGCCTGCGCACTGCCTCAGCAGCGTGTTGCAGCATCTGCCAGATGCGCGCAATCCGCTGGAAGGCGACCACGCTTGGCACGCTTTACTGGAGCTGGCGGTAAGCGGTAACAGCGCGCAATCCGTTAGAGATCAGCTTGAAGCCTTGTTAGCCGAAGAGCTCGAGGCACAATCAATCGCTGACGCAGTCATTGCTGCCAATGAAAAACAGGCAGAGGATTTCTGGTTGCTGCGCGATTCCGTCGCGCCAGCAGAAAAAGAAATCGGACCAGCCGTCCAGCACGACATTTCCGTCCCGGTGGCAAAAATGCCTGACTTTATCGAAACAGCTGGTCCTGCCCTGGAGGCCCGGTTTCCCGGTACTAAAAGCGTTTCTTTCGGACATTTGGGCGATGGCAATGTGCATTTTCATGTCCTCGCGCCCCCCGGCGCTGTTCCTGGAGAATGGGAAGACGGCGAAGGAAAACTCATAAGCGCTATGGTCTATGACCTGACAAGCGAATGGGGCGGATCAATCAGCGCAGAGCACGGTATTGGACAAATGAAGATCGGCGAACTTGCCCGCTTGAACGATCCAGTATCCTTGCAACTCATGCGCAGTGTGAAGCTCGCGCTGGATCCTCAAGGCATCCTCAATCCAGGAAAGCTCGTGGCAGTTTAAGCGACGGCTTGCCTAGCGCCGTTTGAACGCCTAAAGCGCGTGCGACTTTTGGTCGAGAGGCATCGTTTACGCGTTGCTGCTCAAACTATCAGCCATCCAGGCTTACCCTAATCGGAGAGAATTCATGGCCAGCGCGCCGCAGATGAACTTGCCCCTTTTCTACAAGGACCTTCTTCCACTCAACAGCCGCGATCATAAGGCATGGAAGAGCCGCACATTCGACAACGCAGCGTTTATCGGGGAAACGCATGCCGTCCCGCTTACCATAGACGAGTTTGTGGACGCTCAGCGTGTCTTCCCCATCGTATTTACAGCCGGAGACAATCCGCTGCCGATCGCCCTTATGGGAATGAACGAAGGCGTGAATGTTTTCATTGATGATGAAGGCAAATTTATCGAGCAGGTTTACATCCCTGCCTATGCTCGCCGTTATCCTTTCATCTTAGCGCGTCTGCGCGAAGACAGCGAAGAGATGTCGCTGTGTGTAGACCCATCAGCCGATGTTGTTGGTGACTATAAGGATGGCCAAGAGCTGTTTGACGGTGAAGGCCAGCCTACCGACTACACCAAGAGTGTTCTCGATTTCTGTGAAAAGTTCGAGCAATCCGGCCAGCGCACAAAAGCGTTTATGGAACAGCTTGAAAAGCACGAACTACTGATGGATGGCGAGATTGCGATCACGCAAAACGACGATCCGGAAAAGCCGTTCGTATACCGCGGTTTCCGCATGGTCGATGAGAAGAAAGTCGCAGGCCTTTCTGACGAACAAATCGTCGAGCTCAATAAGAGCGGCGTCCTCGTGCTGATCCATGCGCACTTGTTCTCGCTCAACCTGATGCGCAATATTTTTGCCCGTCAGGTCCAGCAAGGCAAAATGCCGCAGCCGGTGATGCAGCCGCCCAGCGGACAGAAAGCCAATTAGGCACTAGATTATCAGCTATAAATAAAGGCTTGAATGCCTTTGCGACGCTGACTATCTTGAAAGCATTCGGAGCGGTTTTCCCTCATATCCGTTCCGGATTGTGCGCCTTTGGGCGCATATCCTCCCTGAACCTTGGCCACCTCGTGCAAAAGCACGAGGTGGTTTTTTTATTTGTGCTGCGAAGATTAGTTGAAAAAGCGAAGCAAGGACTGAATCGCGCGTATTACTCTGCCGCGAGCGCCGAAAATCCTGTGCCGCCCCTTTCAGCAGTATAGGAACCGAGCAAGCGCGCAAACTCAGCAACCAGGCCCGCAACCTCTTGCAAACTATCGTTTGGCTTATCGAGGTCGTCGTCGAGGTAGATCGAGCGACACAATTCTAGTTGAAGGGCGTGAATGCCGTGGCGTGGAAGCCCATGTGCATCGAGCACATATCCTCCCGAATAAGGTCGATTATAGGTAACAATTCGCCCTTTGGATTCGAGAAAGCGTTGGCCCTTTGATACCAGTCCCGGATCACAAGACGCGCCAAAACGATCCCCGATAACAAATTCGGCCCCTCGCGATTCTCCCGGTTTTACGGGAAGAGGCGGCATCGAATGTAGGTCGATCAAGAGGGCTGAGCCCCATTCATCTCGGATCTGAGCTAATTGCTGGCTCAAGGCCTGATGATAGGGACGGTGAATAGTGTCGATACGGGCGGTCAGCTCGTCCTGTGTCAAAGGCCCGCGCCAAATTTCGCCTAGGCCTGCCAAACGCCGCGGTATTAGACCCAAACCGTTTCGCGCCCGCCGATTAGCGATAGAATTTTGCGGAGCCGCCCCACGCTTTTCCGAAATCATTGTCCAATCAATGTCTTCAGGTGACCTGTTCAGATCAAGTATCGCGCGCGGAGCGTGCGCAATAAAAAGCACAACGCCTAGCGATTGCAGCACTTCAAGTGCAACCGCATCGACATAACGATCTTCCAACCGCTTTTTAACGAATTCAGGCTGGCGCAGCCGTCCATGCATTTCAGCGGTGTAGTCGCGTCCGGCATGTGGAACCGCAATGACAACCGGAAGATCAACTTTAGCTGGACTATAGACGCTAAAGGGGGCGCCTGCCCGCTTTTCCGGCAAAGAAGCGCAGGCGGCAGTCCCATTGCGCGAATCATTAGGGTCAAACGTCGCGTTTACCATCGCTTATTGCTGCCCGCCCCCGTGCAATGTGTCAAAGTAGGTCGCGTTGATATCCGAGGAAGATTTCTTAATCCCTTGGCGCTAAACAGCCTGACATGTCAGAAACAACAAAGCCCCGGATCCTTCTTGCAGAAGATGATGAAGCGATGCGCATTTATCTCGAGCGCGCGCTCGTCAATGCCGGTTATGAAGTGGTCGCGGTTGATCGAGGTACAGCGGCATTACCGCTGCTGGAGCAAGAAAAGTTCGACCTTTTGCTATCCGACATCGTTATGCCGGAAATGGACGGCATCGCGCTGGCACAGCATTGTTCCGAACTAAGCCCGTCGACTAAGGTCATGTTTATTACTGGTTTCGCCGCAGTTTCACTCAGAGCTAGCCGCGAGCAGCCCAACGCCAAAGTGCTGTCAAAGCCGTTTCATCTGCGCGACCTGGTCCTTGAAGTAGAACGTGTCTTTTCAGACGCTCAAGACCTCTCAACAGTTGGCTAATTGAAAGCGGCAGTAAGATTGCTGCATTTGTAGTGCGAATCGCTTGCGTGCATGAGTGACCTTGGTTAAAGGCCGCGTCCGCTGCTTGTTACATTGCAGCGTGCTTGATGGTGTGGGCGTATAGCTCAGTGGTAGAGCACTGTGTTGACATCGCAGGGGTCGGAAGTTCAACTCTTCCTACGCCCACCATCGAAAACTTATGAAAAGCCCGCCTAATCGGCGGGTTTTTTCATTTTCGGCCCATATTGCCACTGATAGCCTACGCCCTTGCTTGCACCGCAGCATTCCTCTGCTAAAGCGCGCAGGACATTTTCTCCCCAGGTCGAAAATCAATTGAGAGTTATAGGGCAAACATGCAAAAAATTCAGGTGAAGAACCCCGTCGTCGAGCTCGACGGTGACGAGATGACAAAGATCATTTGGCAGTGGATCCGTGAACGGCTGATCCTGCCCTATCTCGATGTTGATCTTAAATACTATGATCTGTCCATCGAAAAGCGCGACGAGACAGACGATCAGATCACTATCGACGCAGCCAACGCGATCAAGGAATTCGGTGTCGGCGTGAAATGCGCAACCATCACACCTGATGAGGCACGCGTTGAAGAGTTCAATCTGAAGCACATGTGGCGCAGCCCTAACGGGACGATCCGCAATATCCTTGGCGGTGTGGTGTTCCGTGAACCGATCGTAATCGACAATGTGCCTCGCCTCGTTCCGGGCTGGACAGATCCGATTGTGGTTGGACGTCACGCATTTGGTGACCAGTACCGCGCAACAGATACGCTGATCCCTGGCGCCGGTAAGTTGCGCCTCGTGTTTGAAGGCGTTGACGGCGAGAAAATCGATCTCGACGTCTATGAATTCCAGTCCTCCGGCGTCGCTATGGCGATGTACAATCTGGACGACTCGATCCGCGATTTCGCGCGGGCCTGTATGAACTATGGCCTCGACCGCAAATGGCCGGTTTACCTTTCTACCAAGAATACCATCATGAAGAAGTATGATGGCCGCTTCAAAGATCTGTTCGAAGAGGTTTTCGAAAACGAGTTCAAAGCCAAGTTCGAAGAAGCCGGCATAACTTATGAGCACCGCTTGATCGACGATATGGTCGCAGCGGCTCTTAAGTGGAACGGCAAGTTCGTCTGGGCCTGTAAGAACTATGACGGTGACGTGCAGTCAGATACCGTTGCACAAGGGTTTGGCTCGCTTGGCCTGATGACGTCGGTGCTGATGACGCCAGACGGCAAAACAGTTGAAGCTGAAGCGGCCCACGGCACTGTGACCCGCCACTATCGCCAACACCAGCAGGGCAAGGCGACGAGCACCAACCCGATTGCATCGATCTTCGCGTGGACGCGCGGCTTGATGTATCGCGGCAAATTTGATGACACGCCTGATGTGGTGCGCTTTGCCGAAACGCTTGAGCGGGTCTGCATTGAAACGGTTGAGAAAGGTCAGATGACCAAAGACCTCGCATTGCTTATCGGTCCAAACCAGAACTGGTTGACCACAGAGCAATTCTTCGAGGCTATCGTGACTAACCTCGAGACAGAGATGCAAAGCTGGTCTTAAACCTGGCCTGAGACCGCGAGAGCTTACAATCGCTCTTAACGGAATAAAAAATGCGGCTCGCCATACTTCGGTATTGGCGGGCCGTTTTGCATTTGAAGTCAGCTAAGACAATTTGCCTGTAGCCTTAACGCTTGGCCAAGCTATATCTGAGGAGTGGCAGGCGAACTTTCCTTTTCCCCCGTAATGTCTGATGCGCTTGTGATCTTAGGCGCAGCCGGCCTCGTTATCCCGATTTTCGCCCGCTTCAAGATTACACCCATCATCGGTTTCATCCTGATCGGTATCGCTGTTGGACCCTACGGCTTAGGGACGCTCGTTTACGAGGTTCCTTGGCTTTCCTATGTCACGATCTCCGATCCAGAGCGTCTTACGCCTTTTGCTGACTTTGGGATTATATTGCTCTTGTTTGCGATAGGCCTGGAGCTCTCTTTTAACAGGCTTTGGCAATTGCGACGCCTTGTGTTCGGCCTTGGCGCGATGGAGCTTTTGATCATAGGCTCCTCTCTGGCCATCGTGCTGTCGATGATGGGGCAGTATTGGACTGGCGCGCTTGCGTTGGGCTTTGCCTTGGCATTTTCCTCTACAGCGATCGTCTTGCCAATTGCGGGAACATCAACGCCTGTGGGCAGAGCGGCTTTGTCCATGCTCCTGTTTGAAGATATAATGATCGTGCCGATCGTCTTCATTCTTGGCGCGATGGGCCCAGCTGCAGCCAATGAAGGCTGGGAAGGCATGGTCGAAGTACTGTGGCAGGGCGGGCTTGTCATCGCTGCGCTATTGATCCTTGGCCGGTTTGCTCTTCCAAGGCTGTTTGCACAGGCTGCTCGAACAAAGAGTCCTGAACTCTTCCTAGCAGCGTCTTTGCTTGTCGTTATTGGCGCCAGCCTCGCCACTGCTGCGACAGGGCTCTCTCCGATCGTGGGGGCCCTGATTGCTGGCTTGTTGATCGCGGAGACGGAGTATCACGGCGAAGTCGAGAGCATCATGGAGCCGTTCAAAGGCCTCGCTTTGGGCATTTTCCTGATCACCGTCGGCATGAGCATCGATCTTACCACCATTTGGCGCAATCTCGGCTCCGTTGTCTTTGCGGTAGTAGGCGTGTTGGTATTCAAGGCGCTGGTCACCGGAGTCCTGCTGCGCATGATGGGCGCCAGGCGCAGTACAGCGGCAGAAACCGGTGTCTTGATGGCAAGCCCAAGCGAAACAACGCTGATTGTTCTCGCTGCCGCAGGCTCAGCCATGCTCATCCAACCTGGCACAGCACAGTTCTGGCAGATCGTAACCGCAATCGGACTTACAATCACGCCCGTCCTAGCCAAGCTTGGACGGGTGGTTGCGCGCCGGATCGAGCCTTTGCCGGAATTGCCAGAGGGTGACCAAACACAGCCTCGCACTATCATCATTGGCATAGGCCGAGTGGGCCGATTGATCGGCAAGATGCTTGACGCCCATGATCAACCTTATGTCGCGATCGATTCCGATGCCGACTTAATCGCGAAGGCAAACCGGGACGGATACCGCGCAGTCTTTGGCGATGCCGCCCGTGGTGATGCGCTGTCGCGCCTTGGCATAGAGCGCGCGCCTGCTGTCGTTCTGACGATGGACGAACCAGTTTTGGCCCAGCGGATCGTATCCAAATTGCGCAAGGAATACCCAGAACTGCTGATCGTTGCTCGTGCGCGCGATACAGAACATGCCGCTTTGCTTTACCGTTCTGGCGCGAGCCATGCTGTGCCTGAAACGCTGGAGAGCTCCTTGCAACTCTCCGAAGCGGTGTTGGTCGATATCGGCGTGGCGATGGGACCAGTCATCGCATCGATCCATGCCAAGCGGGACGAGTTTCGCGAGAAGCTAGAGCGCGAGGGCGAGCTCGATCACCGGCCGAAATTGCGCACATCTGGCAAAGAGAACCCTGCCTAAAACGTGGATACTGCGGTGTCTGCTTGCCGCTTTATGCATTGGCCTTCGTGAGAATTTCCCGCACAGCCTCCAGAGCTGCGTCAGCCTTACTCCCATCTGGACCGCCACCCTGGGCCATGTCAGCGCGGCCACCGCCGCCCTTGCCTCCCAAAGCTTCGACACCTGCGCGCACAAGAGCTACAGCATCGAACCTGTCGGTTAGATCCTCAGTAACGGCCACAGCAAAGGCCGCCTTACCCTCGTTAACTGCAACTGCCGCAGCAACACCGGAACCAAGTCGAGCCTTGGCCTCATCCAGCAATGGCCGAAGCTCCTTAGGGCTTAGTCCATCAAGGACTTGTCCGCTAAACTTAACACCGGCAATGTCTTCATCAGCAGATGCGGCGGGGCCGCCGGGACTTCCCCCCATTGCGAGCGCTTTCTTCGCTTCCGCCAGCTCCTTCTCGAGACGTTTGCGATCTGCCATCAAGGCTTCGATCCGCTCAGGAACGTCTTCGGGAGCGGCCCTTATCGAGCCCGCAGCCTGCTTCAACGCTTCTTCACGATGCACCAGCCATTGCCGCGCTGCTTCACCGGTCAGAGCCTCAATCCGGCGCACACCCGAGCTGACCGCGCCTTCCGATACGATCCGGAACACCCCGATGTCGCCAGTCGCTTTAACATGTGTCCCGCCGCAAAGTTCGACGGAGTAATTGCG
>WTKI01000080.1 GCA_011524425.1 Altererythrobacter sp.
TCGATTACGCCCGATCACATCGTCTGCTTAGAAGATGGACGAAAGCTAAAGATGCTAAAGCGATATCTGCGCTCTCGCTACGATCTAACACCCGAAGAATATCGCGCCCGCTGGGGCTTGCCGAGCGATTATCCGATGGTGGCCCCGAACTATGCCAAGCGCCGCTCAGCATTCGCCAAAGAGATTGGGCTCGGGCGCAAACGCGCCTCGTAATCCGCAAGCACAGACATCAAAAAAGCGCGCTAGCATCGGCGCGCTTTTTATGTTGAGAGACGCGTGTGGCCTAAGCGGCCTGCTCGTCCAGGCCGAGCTGTTTCCAGACGGCGAGGATGGCCGCCACCAAATCGTTCATCATCTCTTCGGTGTGCACGGGGCCTGGCGTGAAGCGTAGACGTTCTGTGCCTTTGGGAACCGTCGGATAGTTGATCGGCTGAACATAAATGCCAAAGTCGAAAAGCAATGTGTCGGACAAAGCTTTGCACTTTTCCGGATCGCCAACCAAAAGCGGCACAAAGTGCGTATCGCTTTCCATCAGCGGCAATCCAGCGTCCCGGAATTTCTGCTTCAGCATTTCCGCGTGATCTTGGTGCTGACGGCGCAATTTGCGGCCTTCATCAGAGCGCAGCTTGCGAATGCTGGCAAGCGCGCCTGCGGCCATAACTGGGCAGGTCGAGGTCGTGAAGATGAAGCCCGAAGCAGTCGAGCGGATCGCATCAATCATCGTTTCATGCGCCGCGATATAGCCGCCCATAACGCCATAAGCTTTGCCGAGCGTGCCCTCGATAATGTCCACGCGGTGCATGACATTGTCACGCTGCGCGACGCCCGCGCCCTCTTCGCCATACATGCCGACCGCATGCACTTCGTCGAGATAGGTCAGCGCATCAAATTCATCCGCAAGATCGCAAATTGCTTCGATTGGACCGACATCGCCGTCCATAGAGTAAACGCTCTCGAAGGCGATGACTTTTGGGCGATCAGGGTCATCATTCTCAAGCAGCGCCCGCAAATGATCGACATCATTGTGGCGGAAGACGCGGTAGTCCGCGTTTGACCGGCGAATGCCTTCAATCATCGATGCGTGATTGAGCGCGTCGGAATAAATGATCAGGTTTGGTAGGATCTTTCCCAGCGTCGACAGGGTCGCGTCATTTGAGACATAGCCGGAGGTGAATAAGAGCGCGCCGGTTTTACCGTGCAGATCCGCGAGCTCCTTTTCGAGATCGACATGATACCGCGTGGTGCCGGAGATGTTACGTGTTCCACCAGAGCCGGCGCCGAAACTATCAATCGCTTCGTGCATCGCATCAGTGACGTCATCATCCTGGCCCATGCCGAGATAGTCATTTGAACACCAAACGATGATTTCCCGCTCACCATGCTCAAAGCGAGCGGTGGCTTTCGGGAATTCGCCTTTGTGACGATGAAGATCGACAAATACGCGATACCGTCCCTCGCTGTGGATGGTATCGAGCGCGTCTTCGAAGGCTTTCAAATGTTTCATCGCAACAATGTTCCGTGTCCTGTCGACCGTGATCTAAGGTCTTTGCCTTAGATTTGAAACGGTATGAATGGACGCACTAGTGTAAAAACCTATAGGGAATAACCCGTATAAGGAAATTCTTTAGGCGTCATAGCCAGGGGCTTCGCGGTCCAGTTTCCGCAACAGGCCCGGCCAGGCCAGCATATTTGCGAGCGTTTTGGTGCCTTCTGGATTGGACTGGCTCTTCACCACGTCCTGCACTTCTTGCGACGGAATGACCATATTCTCACGGCCTGCGGTGAGCGCTCGGACTTGCATCGAGCAGGCGCGCTCTAAGAAGAACATGCGCAAGAAGCACTCAGCCGCTGTGCCCCCCACGGTCAACGTGCCGTGATTGTAGAGCAGCATATTATTCTTATCGCCCATATCCGCGACCAGACGCTCGCGCTCGCCATGGTCCAAAGCCACGCCTTCATAATCGTGGAATGCCAAATCGTGACGGACCAGCATACCGGTTTGCGACAGGGGCAGCAGACCTTCTTTGTTGCATGACACCGCAACGCCATCATCGGTGTGCAGATGCATCACC
>WTKI01000341.1 GCA_011524425.1 Altererythrobacter sp.
AGGGACACCAGCTCAGTTTCAAGATCGGCCAGATCGCCAAGCGTATTGGCGGGCTTAAAAAGATCGAGATACGGCAACGCCGCTTCCATGCCGCCAACGACCGGCGCATAGTCGCGCCACCCCTTAAGCGGGTTCAGCCAGATAATCCGGCAGCCGCGCTTTTTCAGCTTTTCCAAGGCGTGCCCGATGTGTGCGGCAGGTTCGGTGTCGCAGCCATCGGAAAGGATTAGAACGACACTGCGCCCGTCGACAAATCTTTTGGCGTAGGTGTCTGCAAAGCGCTGCAAAGATGGACCGATTTTGGAGCCACCCCCAAAGCCATCCGCCATCAGGGACATCCGCCCTATCGCCCGCATGGCGTCCTTGTCGCGCAAGGCTTCGGTGATCCGCACCAGCCGGGTATGGAAAAGGTACGCGTCCGCGTCCTTGTCGGCCCGCATGAGCCCGGCAAGAAAGGCCAGAAAAACCTGCGCATAAACAGACATAGAGCCCGAAACATCACACAGCGCGACAATCTTGCGTGTCCTGTCGGGTCGACGTTTCCGCAGCAAATGAAGCGGCTCGCCACCCGTAGACAAGCTGCGCCGGATGGTCTTGCGAAAGTGCACCCTATCGCCTTTTCGCGCGGCGATCCGGCGGCGCGAGCGCTTGTCACGAAGAGCAGCGCCAATTTTTCGCGCGACAGCTTCGGCTTCGGCAATCTCGTCGGCGCGCACCAAGTCCCGCAAGTCGCGACGGTTCAGGTTCCGCTGCTCGGTCGCGATCAGCTTGCCGGTGCCATCACTGTCAGCCTCGCCGTCGCCGGTATCAGGGGCGGTGGACGTGCCGCTGGTCTTGGCATCTTCACCTACGCCATCGCGGGAAGAATGCACATCATCGTTCAACGTCGCCTGCGCCTTCGGGATAGTGCGCGTTTTGACGCGCCCGGCATCCATCCAAAAGCTGTCAAACAGAGCGTCGAACCGCTCGGCCTCTTCCTTGCACCCGGTGCACACGGCCCGCAGAACCCGGCGACATTCATCCGGAGCAGCCGCATTGACCTCGGTCAGGCCCGCAAGGCTCAATTCCACTTCTGCCACGCCCAGGCGCAATCCGTTCTCACGCAGATGCGCGATGAAGCCCACGATGCGCGTGGCAGGCCCCGGATCGCGGGCAGCAAAGCGGGTAACCCGGCTCATGCGGCTTTCCCTGCGATGCGGGCGGCGACCTCTGGCGTGATCTGCGCCTGATCGCTTTGGGTCTTCAACAAAGTGGTCAGCGTCGACTGCAAAACAGCCGGATCGTCTGTCAGATCAGCGATACCCAGGCCCATCGAAGCCGCCGCAAAGTCGAGCATTTCGGCAATGCCAGGCGTCTTTTCCAGCTCTTCTTCGCGCAGCTTTTGCACAAAGCCGATGATCTGATCTGCCAGCCGCACCTCCACCTCGGGGCAGCGCGCCTTGAGGATTGCCAACTCTGTAGAACGGTCCGGATACTCCACATAGGTGTAAAGACACCGACGCCGCAAGGCGTCCGACAAATCCCGTGTTCCGTTCGAGGTCAGGATGACGATCGGCTTACAGGTCGCGGTGATCGTCCCAAGCTCGGGGACAGACACCTGATAGTCCGACAGGACCTCCAGCAAATAGGCCTCGAACTCTTCATCCGCCCGGTCAATCTCATCGATCAGAAGAACCGGCGGCTGGTCCTGCGTAATCGCCGCAAGTAAAGGCCGCTCAAGCAGAAAGTCACGCGAGAAGATGCGGTCTTCAACCGACTTGCCGGTCTCACCATCCTCGGCAGCCGAGCGGATCGTCAGAAGCTGGCGCTGATAGTTCCACTCGTAAATCGCTTGCGAGGCATCCAGACCTTCATAGCACTGAAGACGGATCAACTTTGTGTCCCGTGCAAGGCTGAGAGAGCGCGCCACTTCGGTTTTGCCAACCCCGGCCGCGCCTTCCAGCAGCAAGGGGCGCTCAAGCGTCAACGCCAAATGCAACGCAACCGAAAGATCCTCAGAAGCGACATAACCAAGCGTCGCTAAGCCTGTTTGCAGTTGAGACCAGCTTTCACGCACAACA
>WTKI01000142.1 GCA_011524425.1 Altererythrobacter sp.
AAACATGCTCTGATGGGCCGGCAGAGGAACGCCGTTGGCATAGAGCCCGTGGTTCGACGGGTACTTACCCGTGAAGAGCGACGCACGGCTCGGGCTGCAAACCGGGTTCTGCACGTAGCAGTTGCGGAAAAGCGCTCCCTGCTCAGCAAGTCGGTCGAGATTGGGCGTCACAGCCCAATGCGCCCCCGTGCACCCAAGCGAGTCCCCGCGCTGCTGATCGGTGCAGATGAACAGTATGTTGGGGCGGTCGGACATCAGAAAAGCGCGATCCGAGGTTCGGTTCGATCCTCAAGCGCGACGCGAGCATCGATCATCATATCCAGCATTTCGTCGAGTTTGTTTTGATGGGCTGGATCGTCCGCGAGGTTTGACTGCTCGCTTGGATCAGCAACCATATCGTAGAGGCGTTCGACGGCGCTGCCATGTGCAAAGATGAGCTTCCATTGCGTTTCGACTAAAGCGGTTTGCGCCGTTGCATCGGAGTGTCGAAATCGCGCCAGCGCCCAACCGCGCGGTGCCTCGGACAGCAGTGAGCGTCCCTGGATGCGTGGTGGCGGCGGCACCCCAGCCAATTCATAGAGCGTGGGAGCAAGATCAATGGTCGAAACGATGTCGTCCAACTGATTTGGCTTCAGCGTTTTGCCATGCAGGAAAAGCGGCACATTCAGCGCGTCGCGTTGCAAGACGCTTTCGCGGTCTCTCACTGAACCACGTGCCGCTGTCACAGCAAGGATGAGATTTGGATCGTCTTTTACCGCCTCGACGATCACACCAATCGCCATATCCGCCTGGGCGAGCGCGCGTTCATTCGCGGTCTCAAGGCAAGGCCCCGGCACCACCGGCACCCCCATCGTATTCCCGGTCACAAAGCCGACGATCCCGAAATAGGGCTTATCCTTGGGTGCCTCCGCAAGGCGCGCAAGAGCCTGCTGACCTGCCCAATGATTGAAACACAACCTGTCTGGCAACGCCGCCATCGCGGCACGCTGTTCTGCCGGGATGACGGTGTCATCCGCATTCGCCTGACGGGGAAAGATCCTCGCGTACTGATCTGGTGCCGTGTCTTCCAGCCAAGCCAGGTACGTGTTTTGCCGCGAGCGATGGAGCGGTCCGTGCGCCCAATCGAAATGTGCGTATTCGTGGGCGCGCGCATGCTCGGTCGTCCAGTTCGAAACGCCCGCAAGCTGCCGCCGCCCAACAAGCCATGTGTGATACCCGGCGCCTGCAAAGCGCTCTGGCAGTGTGACTTCGTGGTCTGGCAAGGCAATCCCGTCCGTCCAAACCCCATGCGCGGCCATGTCGAGGCCCGTAAACAGGCTCGCCCGCGCCGGTCCGCTTTCCGGCGATGGAGCATACGCATTTGCGAAGGACAAATTGCCTTCGGCAAGCGCTGTCAGGTTTGGCACAGCATCAGAGAGACGCGTCAGATTACGCTGGCTCAGGCTGTCGAAGACGAGCAAGAGAACATTCGCGCGCGTCATTCAACGTCCCTAGCTGATACGCATCCCGGCCTGATCGAACCGGTGCAGATTGGAGATGTCCGGCGTGACATGCACCCGGTCACCGTAATCTAGCTTAACTTTGCCCGGTGCGCGAACCGTCAATGTGTCGTCGATCCCGTCCACATCAACCCGGATGAACGTATCGCTGCCCAGGTGCTCGGACACGCCGACCTTGCCTTCCCAAAGACCGGTGCTTTCCGAGATCGAGATATGCTCGGGCCGAACGCCAAGGGTGTGGGCGTCGCGCCGTGCCGCTTGCTCCCCTTCGACGATATTCATCATCGGGGAACCTATGAACTTAGCCACGAACAGATTGCGCGGGTTGTCATAAAGCTCCAGCGGGCTGCCCACCTGCTCAATAACACCGGCGTTCAAAACCACGATCTTGTCGGCCATCGTCATCGCCTCCACCTGATCATGGGTGACGTAGATCATCGTGGTTTTCAGGCGTTTGTGCAGGTCGCTGATCTCTTGCCGCATCCCCACCCGCAGCGCGGCGTCGAGGTTTGACAAAGGCTCGTCAAAGAGGAACACACGGGGCTCCCGCACA
>WTKI01000138.1:0-1099 GCA_011524425.1 Altererythrobacter sp.
GTTTAGCAACTGTGAACCCGCTCTCGACCAAGCGTTGATACCAACCTGTATCGTTCAATGCGGAATAGCTGCGCTCATCTGTTGGTATTCCAAGCTGATCGAGCAATGCTGCTGCTTTTTCAGGAACCACAGGCTGGATCGCAATGGAGAGATCACGCAGCGCAACAAACAGCGTTTGCAGTACAATTTTCATCCGCTCTGGATCGGTTTTGCGCAGTGCCCATGGCGCTTGCTCGTCGACATACTGGTTGCAAGCATACACCGCGCGGATCCAATCTTCGATACCACGCGAGAATGCCAACTGCTCGAATTCGCGAGGTAGCTGCGTCCGGCAAGCAATCGCAACTGTCCCCTGCAATTCTGCATCGACCTCCGCCGGATCAAACTGCTCCAGCTTTCCTTCCATATTCTTTGCGATCATGGACAATGTACGCTGCGCGAGATTACCAAAACTGTTCGCAAGCTCCGCATTCGCGCGCGTCACAATGGCTCCCGGCGAATAGCTGCCGTCCTGCCCAAAGGCGATCTCTCGCATGAAGAAATAGCGAAGATTGTCGACGCCAAATTGCTCGGCCAAATCCATCGGATCAACGACATTGCCGGCACTTTTGCTCATCTTCTCACCGCCGCGCGCGAGCAAAAAGCCATGGCCAAATATCTGCTTGGGCAACGGTAGGTCTGCGCTCATCAGGAATGCAGGCCAATATACAGCATGAAAGCGGACGATGTCCTTGCCTATCATGTGGATGTCAGCAGGCCAGTATTGGCTGAATTGCGCACCTTCGCTATCTGGAAAGCCAACGCCAGTCATATAAGTGGTCAGCGCATCGACCCAGACATACATCACATGACCATCACTATCGGGGACCGGCACACCCCAATCAAAACTGGTCCGCGATACGCTTAAATCTTTAAGACCAGCTTCGACAAAGCGCAGCACTTCATTGCGGCGGCTCTCCGGCCGGATGAAATCAGGATTGTCGCGGTAAAGCGCCAGCAATTTGTCCTGATATTTGGAAAGACGGAAGAACCATGTCTCCTCTGCTGTCCATTCAACCGGAGTGCCTTGCGGAGAGAGCTTCTCCCCGCCCTCGCCTTC
>WTKI01000138.1:1199-9932 GCA_011524425.1 Altererythrobacter sp.
GACATCAGTTGCAATCCCTTCATAGGCATGACCGATATGTGGGCGCCCATTAGGATAGTTAATCGCTGTAGTGATATAAAAAGGGTCAGACATTTGCGCGCTCGCTAGCCGCACATGCGCTTGCAAGCAAGGTTCCGATTTCCATCGCAAGCAGGCCGGGATCGAAATTGAAAGTTGGCGCTTGCCTTGTCAGGGCCACCAGTTCGCTATGAGCATCTATCAAAGCGAGCCGCTGCCGTGGATCAGCTTGTGCTGCTGCATCGGCTGTCAAATTGCGCGCCAGGGTCAGAATGGCCTGCAAACGTTCACGATCAGGGCGCGCGCCAATGCGGGCTGCAAGTTCACCGCGCGCCTTAAATGTTCGGTCTCCTTCAGCAATCAGCGTTCGCATGACCTGTGCGATTGAGCCCAGATCTTGCTCGACGAACTGCTGAGCGCTGCCCGGCGACCCACCTGCAAACTGCACGGCATCTGCCAAGGCGGCGCCATCGGTTTCCGGCATGCTGGACTTCAATTCCTGAACCAGCTCATCCTGACTAAGCGGATTGAACCGCAAGACACGGCAGCGCGAGCGAATTGTTGGAAGCAATTGTGCGGGACGGTGAGTCACCAACAGAAAGAAAGTGCCTTCAGGGGGTTCTTCCAGACTTTTGAGAAGCGCGTTGGACGCATTACGTTCCATATCATCTGCGGGATCGATGATCACAACACGTTTGTCGCCTAAGGTTGGACGGGTTGTGAGTCGCTGCTGCAATTGCCGGATCTGGCCAATCCTGATGCTCCGCGCCCGCTCGTACTCCTTACCGTCGGCGGCCTTCTTCTCTTCCTTCTCGTCTTTAGGACCATAGGTCAGGATCAGGATATCAGGATGGTGCTCTTGGTTGTGGTCAGCGCCTAGCAATTCGCGGGCCGCAGCATCTGCAAACTTGCGCTTGCCCAAGCCCTGCCTCCCAGCAAGAATCCATCCATGATGCATCCGCGTGCCGGACGATGCTTCACGCCAAGCGCGCCAGGGTATCTCGTGATGCGCACTCACTGGGCTGATGCACCAAGCCAAGGGGATAGGGCGTTCAAGATGCGCGCATGAACGTCTTCAGCAGAGCCAGCCCCTTCAATAATTGCAAAATCATCCGGATCCCTTGCCGCGATTTGGCGAAAGCCTTTTGCGACTGCCTCGTGATATTCCTCGTTGCGCCCTCCGATTGCATCGCTTTGATCACCGTCACGCGCCGCAAGTCTGGCAGCGACATCGGCCCCGGGCACTTCGATTAAAAGAGTGAGGTCTGGCCGAAATCCATCGCTTCCAATCTCATGCAATACCCGGATCGTGTCATCACCTAATTCGCCTGCGATTCCCTGATAAGCGCGACTTGAATCGAGGAAGCGGTCGCTAATGACCCATACTCCGCGCGCCAAGGCTGGCTTGATCCGCTTTGCCACATGGTCGGATCGCGCTGCAGCGAATAAGAGCGCTTCTGCCGAAGCATCCCACCCTTCCCCAGGGGGATCAAGCAACAAGCTCCGGATCGCTTCTGCGCCGGGTGTACCGCCCGGTTCGCGTGTCACATCAACCTCTATGTGTCGTTCACGCAGAGCTTCTGCAAGCAAGCGGGCTTGCGTAGATTTGCCGGCCCCTTCCCCGCCTTCCAGCGCAATAAATACGCCGCGTTGACTGTGTTGCCCTGTCATACAAACCAGCTCATGACAGCATTCATAAGCCGGTCAAGTGGGCCAGCTACATTGACTGCTTTTGCGGTAAAAAGCGGGATTCGTGCCTCTGGTATATCGTCCCCTTTAACAACCAATTCAGCGACCTGTTCACCTTCTGCAATGGGCGCCCGTATAGGTCCCACGTACTCGATACGAGCTGTTAGGTTAGTAGCAGCATCTTTCGGCACAGAAATACGAACAGCCGAATTTGCAACCAAAGGAACGGAAAAGCTTGTTCCGTTTTGGACACGCGCTTCACCAATCATCTGCTCGGCATCAAACAGATAGCGATTTTCAAATGTGTCGAACCCCCATTCGATCAAATCCTGCGCAGCAACGCGCCGAATGCGGCTGCTGTCGGCCCCTCCTACAACCATAATCAAGCGCCGCCCGGCTCTTTTTACGCTGCCAAGGAAGCCAAAGCCTGCTTCATAGGTGAAGCCTGTCTTAATACCTTCCGCACCGCGCACATTGCCGATGATCGGATCATGGTTGGATTGCGTGATACCACCGTATTGATACTCAGATTTGCCAATATAGCGATCAAACAAAGCAGGATGCCGGCTGATCATTGCTCGTGCCAAAACAGACAAATCTCTGGCTGTTACGAAGGTTTGACCTTCATCCATCCATCCATTGGGATTTGCAAAATGGCTGTTTGTCATCCCGATTTTCTGCGCGTTGGCATTCATCAATGAAGTCCATTCATCAACCGAGCCGGCAGCCCCCTCTGCCAAAACCATAGAGCCATCATTGGCCGAAACCGTTGTGATGCCAAACATCAATTGATCGACTGTCGGGGTGGAATCCGAAGCGAGGAACATCGTCGAACCCTTGCGCCGCCACTGCCTGAATGTCTCAGGCCGAACTGTGAAAACAGCGTTCGGGTTGAGCTCTCCAGCACTCATCAATTCGAAAGCAGTGAAGGTTGTCATCACTTTCGTCATTGAGGCAGGAACAAAGCGTCTGTCGGCGTTACGCTCGTAAAGCACTTGGCCGCTACCAGCGTCGATCAGGAATACAATCGGGACTTGCGCAGGGCTCGGCACGCTGTGCAAATTGTCCTTGGCTATCGCGTTCGCCGGGATCAAAATCAGTAAGGCTGCGAGGGCCTTCAACCCAAAACGGAACCCAATCACTTTGCCTTCACCATCAACGCGAGATCTCGTCGGCTAACAGGCCCACGCTCATCGCGTAATAATTCGAGCAATTATACTCCAGAATTGCGCGGTAATTGCTCGTCAGCAACCATGCACGTGTGCCCGGCCCGTCAGGCTGAAAAAGACTAGTCATGACGTCATCGCCTAATGGAACTTGCGGCTGAACCCCCAAAGCGCGCCATTCGCGGACTGTCTTCCATTGGCTGTGGCGTTCATGGACACGGGGACAGACCTGCGCAACGAGCTCGCCTTTGTATGTATCGACATCAAAGCCAGAAGGGATACTCGCGCGAACACCCCAAGGTTGACCGGTACGCCATCCCGCAGCGCGGAAGTAGTTGGCTATGGAAGCAAAAGTGTCGGCCCGGTTGTTGAAAATGTCCGCGCGTCCATCACCATCGCCATCCACAGCAAGGCGCAAATAGACACTTGGCAAGAACTGCGGGTTTCCAAAAGCACCGGCCCAACTGCCAACGAGAGTGGAACGCGAATAGCCTTTGTCAGCGACTTTCATTAGCGCAACCCATTCACTCGCGAACAAGTCTCGCCTGCGCCCTTCCCACGCAAGTGTCGAAAGCGAACGGGACATATCAAAATTCCCTTTAATCGTGCCATAGCTGGTTTCATGGCCAAAAATTGCCACGATAACTTCACCTGGGACGCCGTATTCCCGTTCAATACGAGACAGCATTGTTGGGTATGATTGAAATATCTCGCGCCCTCGATTGATCCGCACGGAATTTACATGCGTTCGCAGATATGGGGAAAGCGGCGGGTAGCCTGTTCCGCGAGAGGAACCCGGCTGCCTTCGGTCAAGGCGAATCACCCGGTCATTTGCGGTAAGCCCTTCAGTCATTCGCTCAAGCGTACTTTCCCGCACCCCTTCAGCGCGGGCCTGAGCGATCAATATCTGAAGATAGGCCTCATAGCTTAAGTCTGGTTCTTGCGCGCTGACAGGCGCAATCATTGCGGCGAAAGCCGTTGCGAGCAGTGATGATAACAGTCGGGGAATCTTCATAATTGTCCTTGTGCCACAGAAAACCTGAACAACAAGGTGTCAAAGCGGGGTGACAAGCACGAAATACCCCGCTAGCTGCACGATTCGAGCGGACAGGTGGCAGAGCGGTTGAATGCACCGGTCTTGAAAACCGGCAAGGGTGCAAGCCCTTCGTGGGTTCGAATCCCACCCTGTCCGCCACAATAGGCCTCATCTTCGGGTGAGGCCTTTTTGTTATCCGTCACGACCTCCCGCGCCTCAAAATCTCTTCCATCTGCTCACGCAAGACAGGATCCCATTCCGCGCGCAAAGACTTGATCTTATCCATCAGCGGCTCATTCTCGTGGTATGGGATGGTTGTATCGTAGAGATCAGCCACTTCGCGCAGCGATTTGCGATCCATCTCTTCCCATGCATCCGCCATCGCCTGCGCGTTTTGTCTGTCGACACCCAACGCCTCAAAAGCAGATCGACCCATCCGAACCGAACTGTCATAGGTTTCCCGCACAATGTCGCGGCAGCCATAGGACCACAACTCGAAGACGTGATTGCGGTCGATTGCGCGAGCGATAACGTGCAGCTGGGGAAAGTTCGCAACGGCATACTTTACGAGCCTGTCGATACTCTCGCGATCATCGAGCGCCACAACCAGCAGCTTTGCACGCCCAATCCCGGCAGCCTCAAGCAAGTCTGGACGGGTTGCATCACCGAAGTAAGTGCGGAAACCAAATTTGCGAACGATATCGAGATGCTTGGAATCATAGTCGATCACTGTCGTCTGAAAATTGGCGGACTGCAGCATGCGATCAATAATCCCGCCAACAAGGCCGCGCCCAGCTATGATGACTTGATTCTGCTCATCGATGTGATCCGCTTCGCGTTCACTGCCGACTGAATATCGCGGCGCTATCAGCTTGTCATAGGCAATGAAAAGCACCGGCGTGACTAGCATTGAAAATGCGACCACCAGCAACAGTAGGCTTGCAGTTTCTTGCGGAAGAACAGCGTTACCTAGGGCGAAAGCAATCAGGACAAAGCCGAATTCGCCTGCCTGCGAAAGGCCCAGAGTGAACAGCCAACGATCCTGCTTCTTTAGATTGAACGGCTTCGCCAATACAAATAGCACTGACATCTTGGCGGCTAGCAAAACTGCAGTCCAGAACAGCACCAATCCAAACTGGTCAACGGCCAGCGCGAAATCGATCCCTGCCCCGACGGTGATAAAAAACAATCCAAGTAACAGGCTCTTGAACGGATTGATGTCTGCTTCGAGTTGATGCTTGTACTCGCTGTTGGCCAGAACTACGCCGGCAACGAAGGCCCCAAGTGCGGGCGAAAGGCCCACCAGCAGCATCAGCAACGCAATGCCGATCACGAACACCAATGCTGCCGCTGTAAACAGCTCTCGCAGCCCTGAAGATGCGATAAATCGGAAGATCGGCCGGCTTAGATAAGTTCCCAAGAGAACCACCAATCCGACAGACGCCAACGTGACCAATGCACCAGCCCAAGCTGGCAAATGAGCGACAAGGCTAAGATCGCCATGGCCGCTCTCGCTGTTGCCATTTGCAGCGGCCAGTTCCGGCAACGCCAATAAGGGCAGCACTGCAAGAATGAGAATCACCGCAACGTCTTGCACCAGCAAGACCGAGAAACTCGCTTCGCCGCCCGGTCGTTTCAGCCAGCCTTTCTCCTCCAGAGTTTGAAGGACAATGGCAGTTGAAGAGAGCGCCAGAATCATCCCGATCGCAAGAGCCGTGCGCCAGTCATCTCCGTTTAAGAGCGCGATCCCGGCGATAAGCAGAGTGGTAAGGAGCACTTGACCGCCGCCAAGGCCGACCAAACGTTTGCGCATCGCCCAAAGCCGCTTAGGCTCCAGTTCAAGCCCGATGATAAACAGCATCATAACAACGCCAAACTCGGCAAAATGCTGCAACGCTATGACGTCAACACCAAGGAAGCCGAGCAAAGGGCTAAGCGCCATCCCAGCGAGCAAATAGCCCAACACCGAGCCCAGACCGAGACGCGCAGCAATAGGAACTGCTATGACCCCTGCCACGAGCAGGATGAATGCGAGGAGGAGGAATCCGGTCATTCCTGACTATTCCCCCGAGGCGCGACAAAGGTCAAATATGCAGAGCCTTCCCATAGGCTGCCAGCACGCTTTCATGCATCGATTCCGATATAGTCGGATGCGGGAAAACAGTCTGCATAAGCTCGGCCTCTGTCGTCTCCAGCGTCTTGCCGACAGTGTAGCCCTGGATCATCTCTGTTACTTCAGCGCCGATCATATGAGCGCCAAGAAGTTCACCCGTCTTCGCGTCGAACACGGTCTTAGTGAAGCCTTCCGCTTCACCCAGTGCAATCGCCTTGCCGTTCCCGATGAACGGGAAGTTTCCGACCTTGACTGAATAGCCCGCCTCTTTGGCGGCCTTTTCCGTCATTCCGACACTCGCAATCTGCGGGTGGCAATAGGTGCATCCCGGAATCGCATCACGATTGAGCGGATGCGGATGCACATCCTTATTGCCAAGCTCTTGCGCGATAGCTTCAGCGGCGGTGACGCCTTCATGGCTTGCCTTGTGGGCTAGCCATGGGCCCGGTGTGCAGTCGCCAATCGCCCACAGGCCTTTGGATTTTGTGCGGCCATAGGGATCGATCTGGATAAAACCGCGGTCCACATCAGCCAGTTTTTCCAAACCAATGTTTTCAGTGTTTGGCTGAATACCAATCGCTACAATGCAATGGGTGAAGTCGTGATCTTCGACTTTGCCATCCTTGCCTTTGATCTTGGCTTTTACACCCTTGCTATCTGCCTTGATGTCTTCAACACCAGCACCGGTCATGATTGTCATGCCTTGCTTGCTAAGTGCCTTTTCAAGGAATGCAGACACTTCATGGTCTTCAACAGGGACAATCCGGTCGAGCATTTCCACGACAGTAACTTGTGCGCCCATATCGTTGTAAAAGCTCGCAAACTCGATCCCGATTGCGCCGGAGCCGATCACCAAAAGCTTCTTCGGCATTTCAGGCGGCGTCATAGCATGGCGGTAGGTCCAGATGCGTTTGCCATCAGCAGGCGCAAACGGCAGATCGCGTGCACGCGCACCGGTCGCGACGATCACATGCTTGGCTGAAAGCTTCTCTTCGCCTTTATCGGACTTCACCGAAAGAGTGGTTGGGCCGGTAAGCGTCCCCTCCCCCATGTGTACAGCGATCTTGTTCTTTTTCATCAGATGCGTCACGCCCTGGTTGAGCTGCTTCGCAACACCGCGCGAACGCTTCACCACCGCTTCAAGGTCAGCTTCGATAGCGCCAGCAATCTTCAGGCCATAATCCTTCGCATGCTGAGCATAGTGCAAGATTTCAGCTGACCGCAGCAATGCCTTGGTGGGGATACAGCCCCAGTTGAGGCAAATACCGCCCAAATTCTCGCGTTCCACAATCGCAGTTTTCAAGCCCAATTGCGCGCAGCGGATTGCTGCAACATAGCCGCCAGGACCAGATCCCAGCACGATGACATCGTAAGAATTGTCAGCCATTTGTATTCCTTAAATTCACAACTTCGCTGCGCTTTGCACAGTGGCGAAAAATCAGAGACTTAACTTCGAAATGGGACACTTGGCACACAGTCCAAAGGCGAAAATCTGGATCCGGATTTCGGATCATTTTCCACGCAGTAACCTAGAGATAAATCAAGCTCGAACATGCTCGCTGCCTGCCACAGATTTGCCGGTGTAGGACAGCAAGAACCCATTCATTAAACCACCAGCCCCATCGGGTTTTCGACCAGCTGTTGGAAAGCTTGCAGCAATTGCGCGCCATCTGCGCCGTCAATCGCGCGGTGATCAAAGCTGCCTGTCGCGCTCATCACAGTTGCTACTTCCAATGCCCCGTCCACTACATGTGGACGCTGTTCACCTGCGCCGACCGCCAAGATCATCGCTTGCGGCGGATTGATCACAGCATCGAACTGCTTGGTTCCGAACATGCCAAGATTTGAGAGTGACGCCGTGCCGCCCTGGTATTCATGTGGCTGCAATTTGCCATCGCGGGCCTTGCCGGCCAGCTCTTTCATCTCTGACGAAATCTGCGCGAGACCCTTGCGACCAGCATCGCGAATAATCGGCGTGATCAGACCAGAAGGCGCTGCCACTGCAACAGAAATATCCTCGCGCGAGTACTGGAACAGTTCATCGCCCTGGAAACTGACATTGCAGGCAGGAACCCTGTTCAATGCCCGCGCGAGCGCTTTGATAAGCAAGTCATTGACTGACAGCTTCACGCCATCTGGTTCAAGCGACTTGTTGAGCTCGCTACGCAGCTTGAGCAATGCGTCGAGGCGCACATCCACTGTCAGGTAAATATGCGGAATGCTTTGCTTTGCTTCCGTCAGACGGCGCGCGATAACCTTGCGGACATTGTTGAGTTTCTGCGCTTCGTATGGTGCGTCGAGTTCCCCACCCATCTGTGCAGGCGCAACGGGTGCTGACGGAGCAGGTGCCGCGCCTGCTTGCGCTGCTGGTGCTGCTGCGCCTGGTTCAGCATTCTCGACATCGGCTTTGACAATCCTGCCATTGGGGCCGCTTCCCTGAATGGTCGAAAGATCGAGGCCTTTTTGCGCCGCAATACGCTTTGCCAAGGGAGATGCGATCACGCGATCGCCACTAGCCGCCGGCGCAGTTGCTGGAGACGGTGCTGGGTCCGCTGCCGGTGCGGCTGCGGGGGCTGCGCTGCCACCTGCAGCTTCTACGTCGCCCTTGGTGATCTTGCCGCCCGGGCCAGTGCCACTGATCGTTGAAAGATCGATACCGTTCGCTTCTGCAAGTTTGCGAGCCGTTGGTGTTGCAGCAGGTCCGTCACTTG
>WTKI01000054.1 GCA_011524425.1 Altererythrobacter sp.
CTGATTCAGTTTATTCAGCCAACATGTTGATTTCCTTAGAGTTTGATTTCGACATCAACCCCGGCAGAAAGATCAAGTTTCATCAGAGCATCAACAGTTTGTGGCGTTGGGTCCACGATGTCGAGCATCCGCTTGTGTGTGCGCATTTCAAACTGCTCGCGGCTCTTCTTGTCGATGTGCGGCGAACGGTTGACCGTAAATTTTTCAATTCGCGTCGGAAGCGGTACAGGACCGCGAACCTGAGCGCCTGTACGCTTGGCCGTGGAGACGATCTCCTTGGTCGAAGCATCCAGGATACGATGGTCAAACGCCTTCAGTCGAATGCGAATATTTTGGCCAGTCATGTTTAAACTTTCTCAATCCTTCGGTCCGAAACAAATCCGAACCCTCGGCAATGTCCGGGGCGGGTTTTCACCGCGCCCCGTCTTGTTCACTACTCAATGATCGTCGCAACAATTCCGGCGCCGACGGTACGGCCACCTTCGCGGATCGCAAAGCGCAGGCGCTCTTCCATCGCAACAGGCACGATCAGTTCAACTGTCATCTCGACATTGTCGCCAGGCATAACCATTTCGGTGCCGTCTGGCAGTTGGCAGATGCCGGTCACATCCGTTGTACGGAAGTAGAACTGCGGACGATAGTTGGTGAAGAATGGCGTGTGACGACCACCCTCGTCCTTCGACAGGATGTAAGCCTCGGCCTTGAACTTCTTGTGCGGGGTAACTGAACCCGGCTTGATCAGAACCTGACCACGCTCAACGCCTTCACGGTCGATACCGCGAAGCAGAACACCAACATTGTCGCCAGCCTCACCGCGGTCAAGCAGCTTGCGGAACATCTCAACGCCTGTGCAGGTCGTTTTCTGAGTGTCACGGATACCAACGATTTCGATCTCGTCGCCAACATTCACCACACCGCGCTCAACACGACCGGTCACAACCGTACCGCGACCGGAGATGGAGAACACGTCTTCGATCGGCAGCAGGAATGGCTGGTCAATCGGACGCTCTGGCTGAGGAATATAAGCATCAACCTGGGTCATCAGTTCGCGGATCGCGTTCTCACCGATTTCAGGATCACGACCTTCAAGAGCAGCAAGCGCTGAACCCTTGATGATCGGAATGTCATCGCCAGGGAATTCGTAAGATGAAAGAAGTTCACGAACTTCCATGTCAACCAATTCAAGCAGCTCTTCGTCGTCAACCTGGTCAACCTTGTTGAGGAAGACAACAATCGCAGGAACACCAACCTGACGGGCAAGCAGGATGTGCTCGCGTGTCTGTGGCATTGGGCCGTCAGCGGCTGAACACACAAGGATCGCGCCGTCCATCTGGGCAGCACCGGTGATCATGTTCTTCACATAGTCAGCGTGGCCTGGGCAATCAACGTGGGCGTAGTGGCGTGCTTCTGTCTCATACTCAACGTGAGCAGTAGAGATCGTGATACCACGTGCGCGCTCTTCTGGCGCTCCGTCAATCTGGTCATAGGCCTTGAAGTCACCAAAATATTTGGTGATCGCCGCTGTCAGCGTCGTCTTACCATGGTCAACGTGACCAATCGTGCCGATGTTACAATGCGGCTTGGAACGTTCAAACTTCTCTTTTGCCATCTCTGGACTTCCTATTTCTTACAGTTTTTTGGCGGTGATCCCGGCACGCAAAATACGCTCCGGGAAGGCCTCCAAAGAGGATGCCATTTCCCTCTTGGCCCGTTCGGCTCGCCACATAATGGTTTTGGGCAAAAATCGCAAGCCCTGCGTGGCGTTAGGAACACGCGCTCCGAACGGCTACAAAATCAGAAATTGTCCTTGCGCTTTCTGACTTCGGCAAAAACGGCGGCATCATCGGCATTCTCCATGCCAAGATGGGCTCTTATCCCCGCATCCCCTGCCCGTAAAAACGGGTTGGTGGCAAGCTCTGCTGCAATACTCGTGGGGACTGTCGCCTCACCATTTTGGCGCATCGCGACATAGCGCTCTTTGGCCTCCGCAAGTTGCGAATTGTCCGGGTCAACGCTGATCGCAAATTCCGCATTGGCGAGCGTATATT
>WTKI01000156.1 GCA_011524425.1 Altererythrobacter sp.
GTCTTTCGCACATCCTACACTATCGTCGCCGTGCCTTATTCCGCGCTGACTTCCCGGCTGACATTCGATTCTGTTGAACGCGCCGAATTGTCGGGCGTGCGGATGTTTTTTGCCTTTTGCGGAATGCTGTGCGTCACCACTTTTTTCTTCCCGTTGAGCCGAGCTTTGGCTGAGGGGGATGGTGAGGGCTATTCGGCGAATGGTTTCTTCCTGGCTGCTGCTATCGGTTCAGTTGTGGCGACAGCGGCTCTGTGCGCTTGCTTTGCCTTTACCCGCGAAAAGCCTCCGCTGGGCGGGGACGAGATGCCGCGAGGGATTAATTTACGCGGCTTTTTTGAAGCCTTTGTGCAAAATTATGCATTGCGTTTGCTGTTGCTTATCTTGCTGGTCAATTCGGCTGCGGGGGCTGCTATGCATATCCCTTTGGCGTTCTACGTTCAGGCCAATTCACAGCTGTTTGCGAATAAAGAGGTGATCCTGTCGGCCTATGCGATCGCGACGCTGGCAGGCACGCCGATTTGGACGTTATTTGCGCGCAAATTTGGCAAAAAGAAGTGCTGGTATGCGTCCACGACCATGACATGTGTCGCCGGGTTTACCCTGTTCGCGGCTGGTCCCTACCTGGTGAGCGGCATCCCTTTGCAAATCATCGCCTTCGGATTTGCCAATTCAGCATTTGCCATCATCATATGGGCGCTGATCCCGGACACGGTCGAATATGGCCAGCACGCCCATGGTCGGCGTGACGAAGGGGCGGTGTTCGGCTCTTCACTCTTTGTCCAAAAAGCATCGAGCGCGCTCACAGGGTTGGGTATCGGCTACCTTTTGTCCGGAATTGGATATGAACCCGATCTCGAAGTCCAAACTGCGCAAACCGCTCAGGCACTGGGCCAATTTATGGCTCTCGTTCCAGCCGGATTGCTGATCCTTGCTTCAATTGCGCTGTTTCTTATGCCAGTGACACGCGATGTGCATGCCCGGATAGTGGATGAGTTGTCGCGTTAGGGGGGCGAATGGCCAAAGGCAAAAGTGAAAAATCGGCGAAGATGAAGGACGTGGCTAACCTGGCAGGCGTCTCGATAAAGACCGTGTCGCGGGTGCTGAACAACGAACCCCACGTCCAGGAAAAGCTGCGCCGTAAGGTCCGCGACGCCGCCGAAAAGCTCGATTATGTGCCAAGTCAATCGGCTCGTTCGCTGCGGGGCAACCGCTCCTACGACATCAATCTGGTTTGCCACATGGCGGGCAGTAATTACGTAAACTCGATCCAGTTCGGGGCGGTGATCGCTTGTCAGGAAATGGGCTACCAGCTTTCCATCAGCCTGCTGGAAAATCTCGGCACCAAATCGATTCCTGAGATCCGTGCTGCCTTTGAACCGCTGATCCGGCGGCGCAAGCCCGATGGGGTGGTTCTGCTTGCGCCCTATGCCAATGACGAAAAGATTGGCTTTGTGCTTCAAGATCTGGGGATTCCCTTGGTGCGCGTGGGTCCGGTAGACTCGCAGAATCAGGGACTGTTGGTTGAGATTGACGACTATCAGGCTGCAATAGATGTGGTGCAGCATTTGGTTGAACTCGGGCATGAGCGCATTGGCTTTGTCCGCGGTAGCGAAGATCAGCGTTCGACCCATGTGCGTTATTCTGGCTTCAAGGTTGCGATGGAGGCTGCTGGGCTTTCGGTTGATCCTGATCTCGTGCGGCCGGGAACCTTCAACTTCGAATCTGGCTATGAGGCTGGTCAATATTTCCTTGGACTTGGTGATCCCCCGAGCGCAGTATTCTCATGCAACGATGATATGGCAGCCGGGCTGGTTGCGGCCTGCCATCAGCGCGGGGTGAAAGTGCCCGATGAACTTTCGGTGGTTGGCTTTGACGATGCCGATATTGCCACAAGGATGCGCCCCTTCCTCACCACAATACGCCAGCCGCTGTCAGATCTGGGCGCTCGAGCGGTGCGCGAATTGGTGTCGAGTCTGGGTGACGAGGGCAGGGGCAATGCCAAGCGAATTGTCCTCGATCACGAGTTTGTTCTGCGCGATACGAC
>WTKI01000204.1 GCA_011524425.1 Altererythrobacter sp.
AAGAAATTCTGCTTCCCACCTCGAAATTGGGTAGAAGGTTAACCCATCAGCCCATGCCGGCGCAGGCTTTCAGCAAGGATTGTCTCGATAAGTTGCTCCTGGGTCCAGCCCAGCATTTTGGCCGAGCGGCCAAACACCTTTTGCGACCACAGATTGCAATTGAGATTGAGCTCAAGGAAGGTGACTTCGCCAGTGTCCTCGTTCACGCGAAATTCGAACCTGCCATAGTCAAACGGGCGATATTCGCCGAACAGCTTGCGCGTGTAGCCATCAATGATTTGCACGATGGGATTATCCGGATCGTTGTAATCGTCGAGCGAGTATTTCTGGCTGCGATCGACCAGATCACGTTTTTCTTGGTAGGTGCGCAAATGTTCTGGATCGGCCTGACGGAACATCAGCATCGGCATAATGACCGGCTCATTGTGGATTGTGACAACGGGCACTTCTACATCGCTCCCGTTGACGAATGGCTCCACGATCGCATCATGACCCAGTTCATGCACTTCTTCGATGGCTTGGCTGACTGATGACCAATCTGTGCCTTCTTTCACGCCCCAGCTTGCAGAGGAAGCGTTGGGCTTGATCACATAGCGCTCCGCTGACGGGAAACCGTCCTCGGTCACAGGCGCGCCGCGGCGATACACTTGCCACGTTGCCGTTGGCACGCCTGCATCGACGCATGCACGCTTGGCCAAATGCTTGTCATCGGAAAGACCGCGCAGGATCGGGCTTGCGCCCAGATAGGGAATGCCGGCTCTTTCACACAGCAAAGGGCACAGCATCTCTGAATTGAAGAAGCCCGCGCGGTTCAGTAGCGGGAAAACGAAATCGAACTCCGGCTTGTCGAACAGGACTTCGAACTTGTTCTCGATAGTGAGGTTCAAGCCCAATCCTTCGAGAACCTCGCGCATTTCGCGGTGGTAGTAGGCATGGTTGCCGTCTTCAGGCTTGCCAGTGCCATCCCACAGAGCATTTTTAGCCACAAACAGGATGCGGGTGCGCTCACGAGTCCGTTCGTCGATGGTGAGGGGCGTTACATGTGAGTTCAAAGCGAATGTCTCTTTCCAAATGTCGGCGTGGCCCATAGAGCCCTGCGGATAAAACGCCAAGATGAAACCAGTCGCATGAATCAGTCCTATACCCAGTTCCCTGATTGCCGTGATGACGTCGGCATGGATCAAGACGCCTTGGATTTGATCGATGCCTTGGCTTCTGGCGGCGATGCAAGGATCACTCTGGATCCGCAAACCGGACTGAATAAGTACTTTTCTGCGCCATATCCGCGTCATACGCTCGCTTATGCGTCTTCAACTGCAAATGATCTTTCCGCCGATGCGTTTGCGCATCTGTTGCGCATAAATTCGCAAGGCCAGGAGCGCTACGCGATCCACCTTGAACAGCTACGCGGCAGAATCCGCGCGGCTTATAAGCTTGGCGACGATGTCGATATTGTGTTTGCGCCATCCGGGACGGATCTGGAGTATGTCGCGCTTGCCGCTTTTATGAACCGGGCCAGCGGCGGCCTGCACAATATTCTGCTGGGAGCTGACGAAGTTGGCAGCGGTTGCATTCACTCCGCACACGGGCGCTATTTTGCAAGTGAGACGGCGCTTGATCATCGCTCCAAGAAGGCGGTTCCTGTCGAGGGATTTCCCGCAATCAGCCTCGCCGATGTGCCTGTGCGCTGTAGCGGCGGCATTGCACGGAGTAGCCACGAGATATTCGAAGCGATCGAACGAGAGATCATTCTTGCGCAATCCGACGCTCGCCACGCGCTTGTGCATGTGGTCCACGGTTCGAAGACAGGCCTTATCCTGCCGCTCAAGGCAGAGCTTGATGCACTAGAGCAGCGGCATGGCGGCGCCTACGATCTGGTGGTGGATGCGTGCCAGGCGCGGATCAAAACTGAATGTGTTCAGGATTACATTGCGCGCGGGGCTGTCGTATTTCTTACCGGCTCAAAGTTCATGGGCGGCGCACCGTTTAACGGTTTTGCGTTAGTGCCGAAATCCGTTGTGAAATC
>WTKI01000176.1 GCA_011524425.1 Altererythrobacter sp.
CAGCAAACACCGCTACATCGCGTGTGAAATCCATCGCATAATCGCGCCATTCACCGGCAGCCACCATGCGCCCGTACAGATCGAGAATGCGCTGCAATTCCTCACGCGCAAATCCCACTTGGTTAGGTGCTCTTCCCGGAAAGGCTATGACAGAGCCAGTTGAACCAGCAGGCGGGCTAGCTGCCATCAGTCAGCGGTTCCACTGCGCTTGATCGGATCGGAGCCTTGCAGCGTTGTCCCGCCCTTCAGCGCCTCGATCTCTGCTTTCAATGCGGAGAGCTCGCCTTCCAGCTTCTCTATGCAGTCAATGCGATTGCCTTCAGCATCTTCGCACTCAAGCGTCGTGCCATAGGGAATAAACTCGCGCACCCATTCTTCAGCCGGAACCAGCGTAGAGCGCGCTTTGAAGCCCACCATCGTGGCACCAGGAGCAACATCTTCCATCACGACCGCATTGGCACCGACGCGCGCGCGCTCGCCGACGGTGATGGGACCGATTATCTGCGCGCCTGAGCCAATAATGACATTGTCGCCTAAGGTCGGGTGACGCTTGCCACCAATGCCGTTGGTCGGGTTAGTACCCCCCAAAGTGACACATTGGTAAATCGTAACATTATCGCCGATTTCCGCTGTTTCTCCGATGACTGTAAAGCCGTGGTCAATGAAGAGATTGCGCCCGATTTGTGCACCGGGATGAATATCAATGGCAGTTAGAAACCGCGATGTGTGATTGACAAGGCGTGCGAGAAAATAGAGCTTCGCATCGAACAACCAATGTGCGACTCGATGTAAGCCAAGCGCCATAACACCCGGATATAAAAGGATTTCCCACCTAGAGCGCGGGGCAGGATCGCGGGCCCTAACAGAGTCCAGATAGGCTTTAAGCCGATCAAACATAGCGTCTATCTCTCACCAATCGCAACTCAAAGCAAGCGCGCCTGCTCTGGCCCGATCGTCTGGTCTAATGCGTCCCTCCACACTGACATGGTGGCTGGCACCTTGCGTTCAAGACTTAAGCGGTCAATCGCGCCAACAAGTTGCTCTAATGCTGCAAAGCTGCGCTCCGCACGCGGCACGAGATAGTCTGCTGCCCCATCTGCTAGACTCAAACCTCTTTGAAGGGCAAGGCTTTCAATCAACCCGGCTGCCATCTCGTCATCGGGAACACCAATTTCCAGCTGCATCGCCGCGCCTAGGCGTGACCTGAGATCAGGCAGCGAAATCTCCCAGGGTTGCGCGTCGGTTATCAGCAAGAGCGATGTCCCTTGCTCCTGCGCGCCATTCCAGCGGTGAAAGATGTCATCTTCAGCAAGTGCATCTGCGCCATCGACGACAGCCACACCTTGCGCTGCAATCCAGTTACCAAGCATCGATTTGCCTGAACGTGGAGGACCGGCCAGAACCGCAGTGTGAAAAGGCCACGCCGACGGGTCCGACAATGCTTCAACCGCAGCACGATTGGCATTGCCAATCACGATGCTGGCAGCACCAGATGATCCTTCGATCTGCAAAGGTAGCGCAATCTGCGACATGGCTTTCGCCTTAAGCGGGCTTAGCGGCTGATTGCAATCGCGCTTTCGCCTTGGCGGACTGTGTAGCCGCGTTGGCTAAGCGCTGTGGCAAGGTCGCTCAGCGAACCGGAAAAGCTGACTGACATGACGGACTGGCCGCCTATGGCAGTGCTTGTCACAGCCAGACCACGCACGCCGGGAGTTGCGCGAACTCCGCTGAGTGCAGCATCAAATGACGCTGCATCCGGGCTATTGAACTGCACTGTGTGTGTCAGAATTTCCGCTGACACTTGCGGGTTTTGTTGGGCTGGAAGAACTTCTCCGGCGGCGATCGCTTCGTCGCGCGCTTGCAAAGCCCGCCCGATCTCAATCAATCGTGCAATAGCCGGATCAACTGCGCCACCTCCTGTTTCGTCCAAGGTAGGATCAGCGCGGAGCTTGCCGTCGGCAAAGGCCTGGACGTAAATCTTGTCAAACTGCTGCACCGCACGGCTCAGCATTTGCGGCAATTCCTC
>WTKI01000013.1:0-7225 GCA_011524425.1 Altererythrobacter sp.
GTTCTCGCTGACGCGAAATCTATCGCCGCTGCCTCGGACGCATTGCTTGCAAAAGCGCGCAGCCTGCATAGCGGGCTTGAAAGCGAGATTACGCTTGCACTTGATGTGATGATCCCTGCGGATCTTATTGCGCAGGTCTTGCGCGAGTTTCGGCGCGAATTCCCAACCGTTTCGCTGCGCCTTAAGATCGAAGCCATGGGCGCTGTCACGGCGTGCCTTTTGGACGGAGAGGCACAATTGGCCGTCGCTGGACCCATTGTAGAGCAGACCCCGGAACTGCAACGACAAGCCATTGGCAGTGTTGAACTTGTCCCGGTCGCAGCGGCGGATCATCCGCTTGCCTGCGAAGACATCCAAGCCGGCGAAAGCCGCAAACATTTGCAGCTGGTGCTGTCAGACCGCTCAAATCTGACGACCGGACGCGAGTTCTCTGTGCTCAGCCTATTGACGTGGCGCATTGCAGACCTCAGCGCCAAACATGCACTTCTCAAAGAGGGCATAGGTTGGGGCAATATGCCTACACATATGATTGCCGAAGACCTGCTTCAGCGCCGACTTGTAAGGCTTGCGCTGCCTGAAAAGCCTGAGGCCCTTTACACTTTAAGCGCCACATGGCGGCAAGATTTGCAACCGGGCCCAGCGACTAGCTGGCTGATTGACGCGATAAAGTCGCAATTGGAACAGTGTCCTTAACTGCGGCACCACATTCTTGATCGTCGTTGTCGCAAGGCAATTCAGCGAGCAAAATGGCTCCAACCAACACTTTTGACGATTACCGCGCTTGGCGGGCTCCGCTATCGCATGTCTCAACGCAATCAACGTTGGAGAATTCAGCCATGGATCTGGGCCTCAAAGGTAAGAAAGTCATCATGAACGGCGGTGCGCACGGCCTAGGCCTTGCATCGTTAAAGCTGTTTGCGGCGGAAGGCGCAGATGTTGCTTTCTTCAGCCGCAAGGAAGACAAGATCGAAGCGGCAAAGGCTGAGATTGAAGCAGCGGGACCAGGTAAAGTCTTTGCTGAAGTGTTCGATATGGCCTCTGGCGGCGACGCATACAAAGCATGGCTTGAGAAAGCGGCTAGCGAATTGGGCGGCTGCGACATCTTCATCCACACTGCGAGCTCCTCTGGGACTGGCGGCACGGGCGATTGGCAGAACGCTCTCGATATGGACATTATGGGCGCTGTGAACGGCGTTGAAGCGCTGACCCCTCATCTGGCCAATTCGGACAGTGGTTCTATCGTGTTCATGAGCTCAACCGCAGCGCTGGAAACCTTCATTGCACCGCAAGCCTTTAACGCGCTCAAAGCCGCGTTGATCACCTATGGTTCGCAATTGAGCCAGGCGCTCGCCCCGCAAGGCATCCGCGTCAACTGCATCAGCCCCGGCGCAATCTATTACCCTGGCGGCAATTGGGAAGTGATTGAAGGCGCGATGCCGGAATTATTCCAAGGCACGCTGGCGAAAATGCCGATGGGCCGGTTTGGCAATGATCAAGAGGTCGCCAATGCGATCGTCTTTGTCGCAAGTCCGGCCGTGCCATATATGACCGGCACCAATGTGGTGGTCGACGGGGCCTTTACGCAGCGCGTCCAGTTCTAAACAGAACACACACCAACCTATCAATTTCTAAAGAAAGTTCGCCAATGGCTGAAATCGATCGCGACAAGCTGCTCGATATTTACACTCGCACAATGAAGGTGAATCGGACGGACGAAAAGTTCCGGCAGCTCCTTATGCAAGGCAAGGTTGCTGTGATGTATTACTGCGTCCGCGGGCAAGAGCTGGTCTCTGCCGCAGCCATGGCTGCGTTGGATGACGATGACTATGTCGTGTGCACTTATCGCGGCCAAGGCGAACAAACCGCTAAGGGCATCCCGATGGAGAAATGGTGGGGCGAATGCCTCGGCAAGGAAACCGGGACCTGCAAAGGCAAGGGCGGAACCATGCACATAACAGATCCCGATACAGGGATCATGGTGACAACAGGCGTTGTCGGTTCAGGCCTTCCGATTGCCAATGGCCTGGCAATGGCCAGCCAGAACAATGGCGATGGCAAAGTGACGCTGGTCAGCTTTGGCGATGGTGCAGCCAATATTGGCGGCTTCCACGAAGCGATGAATATGGCGCAGCTTTATAAGCTGCCGGTCGTCTTCCTGTGCCAGAACAACCGTTACGGCGAACACACTGCCTATGCCGACCATACCGATAGCGACAACATTGCAAGCCGCGCTGCTGGCTATGGCATGAAAGGTGTGACGGTAGACGGCAACAATGTGCACGAAGTGTATCCAGCCGTTCAGGAGGCGGTCGATCGTGCACGTGCTGGCGAAGGTCCGACTTTGGTTGAAGCCATGTGTTACCGCATGATGGGCCACTTCTTTGGCTCTGATTTCTCTTACATGCCGCCAGAGCATTTAGAGGAGATGCAGAAAGAAGATCCGCTGCCGAAACTGCGTGCTGTGATGCTGGAACATCAGTTTACTGAAGAGGAGCTAGACAAGATTGTCGCAGATATCGATGCGCAAATTGATGCAGCGGTCGAGCATGCACTGGCTGCGGACCTGCCGAGCACTGATGAAATCTACAAAGACGTGCTCGAGGAGACCGCATAATGGCTGAGATCACGATGACCCAGGCCCTGAATTTGGCCATCGACGAAGCCATGGCAGAAGATGATGGCGTGTTTTGCTTGGGCGAAGATGTTTCAGCCAAGCAAGGCGGACGCGTATTCAAAGTAACCGCCGGGCTGACGGAAAAATATGGCGAACATCGCATCCGTGCGACGCCGATTTCAGAGACAGCGATTGTCGGTGCAGCGGTTGGCGCCGCGCTCGCCGGGCAACGTCCTATCTGCGAGATCATGCTGATGAACTTTGTTGGCGTGTGCATGGACCAGATCGTCAACCATGCCGCCAAACTGCGCTATATGTCAGGCGGACAAACCCCGTGCCCGATGGTTTTGCGCACGACAACTGGCGTCGGTGTCGGCTTCGGTGGTCAGCACTCTGACATGCTGGAGGCCTGGTTTGCACACGTTGCCGGCATTCATGTGGTCACACCGAGCAATGCCGCTGATGCACGCGGTCTGATGCGTGCCGCGATTGACGCGAACGATCCGGTCATCTTCATTGAGAACATCCTTTGTTATGGCCTTACATCCGAGGATCCGGGTCCGGGCTATCGCGTGCCATTAGGCAAAGCTGCGGTGGCCAAGGAAGGCACCGACATCTCTTTGATCACCTATGGTCGCACAGTGCTGGACGCGCTGGAAGTGGCAGGCGAAATGGAGAAGGAAGGCGTGAGCGTCGAAGTCGTCGATCTGCGCACGATCGCTCCTTATGACGAAGCCACTGTGCTTGCCTCTGTCAACAAGACCGGGCGCGCGTTGACATTGCACGAAGCGGTGCGTCCGTTTGGCACAGGCGCTGAGATCGCCGCGAACATTCAAGAGAAGTGTTGGGATAATCTCAAAGGTCCGGTGCGCCGGATCGGCGGCACGTTTGCAGCTGTTCCGTTCGCGTCGCATCTGGAACAGGCTTGGATTCCCACCAAGTCAGAGATTGTCGAACAGATCAAAGCCTCGGTTGGAAAGGACTAAGCCGAAATGGCCAATGAAATTCGTATCCCCAAGCTTGGTATGAGCGCCACAGAAGTCGTGCTGTCTGAATGGATGTTCGGCGAAGGCGAGCAAGTGAGTGAAGGGGATATTATTTATACCGCTGAGACTGACAAGACGACCGTTGAGATCGAAGCGCAAGCCTCTGGCATTTTGCGCCCTACCGGCGAAGAGGGCGTCAAATACAAAGTCGGCGATCTCATCGGAACTATCGAGTAAAGGTTGCAGCCCATGCCCACAGCGCGTGAACTTCAAGCCGCCGTCTATGGCCATGCAGGAATGCGTGAATGGGATAAGGTGGAAGCCATGATGCACGAAGACTTCGTGCTTTATGAAGCGGAATGCTTGCCCTTCGGTGGCGAATGGAAAGGCAAGGACGCTTTGCAGCGCTGCTTTGGCGCGATGGCATCAACCTGGGCGGATATTGCTGTCGATATTCATGACATTACCGGGGGTGAAAATTGGGCAGTCACCGTGCTCACTTTGACAATGACGTCGAAAGTGACTGGCAACACGTTCAGCCAAACCGTTTGCGAAGCGGGCACCTTCGAAGACGGCTTGATGACGTCCTTGCGAATCCACTATTTTGATTCCGACGAAGTCGCACGCGAAGCCAAGGGCGAAGCCGCAGCATGAGCGATATCAACAAGGTTTGTGTCCTTGGCGCGCCGGCTGACCAAGGCCAGCCGCTCGTCGCATCACTTCTTGCCGAAGGATTTGCTGTCACAGCAGGCGTTCGTCGGGCGGATGCAATGGCAGACACCCCTTGGCCTGACTTACCGGCCGTGCATGCAGACATAACTGATGCTGATGCGATGGCGTCTGCCTTTGCCGGACAAGATGCAGCGGCCTTTCATTTGCCGTTCGAATTTGACCGCGAACGCGCGGCCAGTTTTGGCGCAGCCATCGCTGAAGGCGCGCGCCGTGCAGAGCTTAAGAAGATTGTGTTCAACACCGCTTGCTATGTGGCTGATCGCGATCTGGACCTGTCTGCACATGATGGGCGGCGCGATATTGAACGTGCTTTAGAAGAGACCGGCATACCTTGCGTCTTCATCGAGCCGACGGTTTTCATGGACAACCAGTACCGGCTGTGGACGCGGCCTTTGATTATGCGCGACGGGATATTTGCCTATCCTGCTGGTCCGACCCTCAAGATCAATTGGGTTTGTCTGGAAGACGTCGCGCAAGCGATGACGCGCTCGTTGATGACCAATGCGGCAGACGGCATGCATGTGCCGCTTGGCGGACCTGAAGCTTTGGTGGGCGACGAGGTTGCGGCCAATCTGACAGAAGCGATCGGCAAACCCGTTCGTTTTCAGAGTCTTGCGCCGGAAGAATTCGCTGCGCGTATGAGCGAACTTGTTACCGGATCGCGCGAAGTGCAGCCGCTCAGCATTTATGACGGCATGGCAAAATTCTACGCCTTTTATAACAATCAGCCGACCTCACCCTTACTGGTTGACCCACAGGATGCGCGTGATCTGCTAGGGATGCAGCACACATCTCATCTCGATTGGGCGAAATCGAAGGACTGGATGGCCGGGCTGGGTTAGCGCTTGGAACTTGCGTTCAAAGCGTTTGGCCATCGTCCAAAACGAAGTCTGTACCTGTCACAAATTCTGACGCGTCAGAGCACAGGAACAGCAACATGGCATCGAGCCCATTCTGGTCCATCAACCGCTTGCGCGGGAAGCGTGCAATCTGTTTGGCGCCTGCTTCTGTCTCAAACCAGTCATCATTAATCTCTGTCCGGATATAGCCTGGCGAGATCGTGTTGATGCATATTCCCTTGCGCGCCCACTCGCGTGCCATGCTGCGTGCGGCTTGCACAACGCCCGCTTTGCTCGCTGAATAAGCGACGAGACCAGGCGAAGGCTCAAAGGCAGTGATCGATGCGATCAGCACGATCCGGCCGTTCTGTGTACCTTGAGCCATCATGCGCTTGGCGCCCTCGCGAGCGCTCAAAATGGCGCCTTTCAGATTGATAGCGAGAGTTCGCTCGATCTCGTCCTCGCTGATCGCTGTGACCATCCCAGTGCCATCGACCCCGGCATTGGCGATGACTGTATCGATGCTACCGAACGCTTCTTCAGCTGCATCGAAACCAGCGATGATATCGCTTTCGCTTGCGACATCCATTGTGATCGCCTTGGCGCTCGAACCCAGCTCGCTTGCTAATGCTTCGAGCCGGTCTTTGCGCCGTGCGGCCAACGCGACATTGGCCCCGGACGCCGACAGTATCCTGCCAAAGCGGTCGCCAAGCCCCGATGACGCACCCGTCACAAGTGCGCTGCGACCTGAAAGGTCGAAGGAAAAACCGGTCATGAAATTCGACTCACTTCGAAGCGGGCAATTCCCCGTTGATATACTTCATCAACGTGGTTTGGAAATGACGCACGCGGCTATCCTGATACGCGCCAAGCTGCATCACGCCGTTGGCTGAAGCTTTCATGCCAGTCTGCACATGCGGTAGGTTGGCCATGTCCTGATCAAAGACGCCTGCAAGCGCATCACCCATGACGTCTTTGGCCCAAGCCCAAGGCTGATCGTTAGGCACGATCACCTTTTCAACGGCCCGAGGACGCTTCTCGCCCTTAGGTGTTCGCATGAGAACCCGGATTTCCATAGTGCAGGTGTCCGCTGTTTTACCGGGCAGCCAGCGATAGACCAATTGCGGAACATAGCCGCCCCAAGGTGCGAAATTCGGGAAGATATTGTAAGTGAAATTGTCCAGCATTTCACTGTCGGTCTTGTCTGAATAGTCATAACCATCGCGCTCGCTGAACGCCTGGCGATTGGTTTCTGCCAGCACTTTGCGTGCCAGAAATGGATCGTCGGCATCGAACATGGCGATGGTTTCGTCATCGCCGCTGTTGCGGTGGCGCGTGTCGCCGCCTTTGCCGGAGAATTCCGCCATCTTGTCGAGGATATACTTCTGGTCCTTGCCTTGGATATGCGGGCTGAGAACCCCTGACGGCGTAATCGCGCGATTGAAATTGTCGCCATAAAGGTCATAGCGCGAATTCGCATCGCCTAGGAATGGCAGCAATTGCGGGTGCGTGGTGACAGAGTGCCACGCTTCCATGAACGCTTCTGAGGTTGCTTTCCAGTTTGCGGGAATTTCGCGTTGCACCCACATCGCGGTGAAGCAGTCATCCAAGTGGTAGTTCTCATATTGGTCGAGAACAGGACCAACCCATTCCTTGAACTCCGGAATATCATCATTCTCAGTGATCATGATGAAACCCTGCCAAATGTTCACGCGAACTTCCGGCAGGCTCATGTCTTGATCTTCCAAGTGCTTGAAGTCCCAAGCGCACGGAATCTCTTTCAAAGAGCCATCATTGTTCCAAGTGAATCCATGAAAACCGCAGCGCATCTGTGTGCGATTGCCAGCGGTGTCGACCAGACGACGGCCGCGGTGAAGGCAAACATTGTAAAAAGCGCGCACCGAGTTGTCAGGCTGACGAATCAGGACAAAGCTTTTTTCAGCGACTTCGAACACAACCTGATCACCAGGTTCGGGAATTTCATCTTCACGCGCAGCGAACAGCCAGACATTGGGCCATAAACGTTCGCGCTCAATCTTCGCAAAGTCCTCGCT
>WTKI01000013.1:7325-9754 GCA_011524425.1 Altererythrobacter sp.
GAGCACTGGACGAAAGTCATGGGCGTTGGCCCCTTTTTCCTGATCGAGAACATTCATCTGGACGGCATGAAATATCGCGGTGAGCCTACCGACGCGGTGTTCACGCTAGCGCTAGCCTATTGGGGCGATATCCAGATTGAGTTGATCCGGCCGGAGAACGGCGCACCATCTATCTACACAGGCGATTATGCGGCGACTGAAGGCTTACACCATGTCTGCATTTTGACCGAAGATATTGCCGCCGCGCGCCAGACTTGCGTTGCGCAGGGTGCAGAAGTGGTGATCGAAGGAAATTTCGGGACAAGCAAGGTCATCTATGTCGATCCAGGCCAAGGCACGGGCCATCTGGTCGAAATTCTGCAGCAGGATCCAGACGGGCCGGATTTGTTTTCGATCATAAAGGCGGCTGGCGAGAACTGGGACGGCAGCGATCCTGTGCGAACGCTTGGCTAAGACTGCGTTCTTGCAGCCTTCACTCTAAAGGCAGCGCCCGGCCTCAATTTTCCTCAAGGCCGGGCGCGCAATGCCGATATGGATGGGTTCAAGCGGCGGTTAGCTGCTTGCTCCTAAGTAGCCCAATTGGCCGGCCTTGAAGATGGTCTGCGCGCGGTTGACGCTATCCAGCTTCTCGCCAGCGCGATGAATATGATAGCGGATTGTAGCATGGCTGCGCTCAAGGATCATGCTGATTTCCTTGTCCGTCTTGCCAATTGCAGCCCAACGCAGGCATTCCACTTCGCGTTTCGACAGCACGCAATCTGAAGGAATGCGACGCTTGGTCCGCATCGCCTGGACATAGCCAGCGATAAAACGGCGGATCAGCTGTGACAGGAGCGAGCCGTCGCGCGCGAAGATCTCGCTAAGGTCTTCATTTTCAGGATCAGTACTGACAAAGCTGTTCGCAGAGATTTGTCCAAAAGGCAGATGCACGGGAATAACGATGGCCGCTTTGCACAGCGCGCGTTTTTCAAAATCAACCAAGTCAATTTCTTCCAGATAGGAATTGCGCCAGCGTGTGTTGAAACCCTTGCCGTTTACCCAGAAGGGTTCGCTTTCATACCGGCATGCGCGCGGTAAAGGCGAGTGCAGCGCCAGACGGTGGTCTTCCCACCAACGCGCACCTTCTTCGACCCAGCCAAACACGTCGGCGTTGAGGATCGTGCCGTCCCCATCAACCATCGGCTCGTTAGAAGAAATGTCTTCACATAAGGCGACTTTCAGGCCTCTTTCTTGCCCGATCCTCGCTAACACTTGAGCGGCGTCGTGGATATCGTCAACACACCGGATCGTTACATCTTCAAGCAGTTGCTCTAGTGGCTCGCGACCTTGGGGGGTGCGTAATGCTACGACGTTGGATGACATGTATTAGGTCTCCTCTCCATAAGCCCTCCGATTCGAAACCTAACCTAACGGAACCCGATGGTCCATGCCTCGTATTTTGCGCAGGCGTTCTATTTTTGGATTTGCGTTAGCAGCTTCAAAATTCACCTTAAATGTATTGCGAAAAGAGGCAGGGAATGAGTTTTGGCGGTGCAAATTTCGGCTTTGCTTTGAAGGCGTTAGCGCAAAAAATTGAATCTGATCGCCCCGCGCTCATTCACGGCAAGCGCATTGTGCCCTGGTCCGAACTGGACTCAGCAAGTGACCGAATTGCCGCAGGTCTTAGAAAAATGGGGTTCGTGCCCGGGGATGTCGCCGGACAGATGCTCCGCAACACTCCGGAATACCTCATTGCATACTTCGGCTGCGTCAAAGCTGGCGTGACGCCAGTGAATGTGATCTACCACTATGAGGATCGCGAACTCAGTGACATTTTCCAGAGGTTCGGGCTGAAAGCGGTTTTTACCCATACTGACTTTCTTGCACGCGCCAAGGCGGCGTTGCCACAAAGCGCGGTTGGCGCGATTGATGTCGATAGCACTCAAGGTCAGTGGGCTGAGCTGCTGGAAACCGCGTTGCCAGGCGGCTTTGCCGTTCATGAAGACCCGGATGCGCTGTTTTTTACAGCGACGGGCGGCACAACTGGCATGCCCAAAGCGGTGATGTGGCCATTTTCAGCCTCATGGCAAGCCAACGGGATTTCAGTCTGGCAAAAAGGGCCAGGCAAGCCCCCTTTCGTCGCTCCTTCTCTTGAAGAACATGTGGATGAAGCTGTCAAAATCAGCCCTGACCATCCAGCGTCTGGCGCACCGCTGCTCCTGCTAAGCCCTTTGATGCACGGAGCGGGTCAATTCACGGCGCTTATCAACTTGCTAAAAGGCGGCACGATCGCTTTGCTGCCTGCAGACAAGTTCGATGCGGATCTGGCGCTCAATGAAGCAGCGCGCCTGAAAGCGAAAGGCATGTTTGTAGTCGGAGACGCCTTTGCGCTTCCGCTGGCAGATCGCTTGGATGCGCGAAAGGACGAAGGAGAAGACACAACCGCGCTC
>WTKI01000097.1 GCA_011524425.1 Altererythrobacter sp.
GCCCACCAGCAGTAAGATGCATAAAGCACCGCGACAAAGCCGATCCAGAACCCCCACGCGGTCATGTCCTTCATCCAAAGGACAGCCCCAAAGAGCATCACAAAGGTGCCCAGCGCCGTAATAAACGGCCAGACCGAAGGGGGCAGAATGTGAAAATCATGGTTCTTTGCATGCGCCATCGCGTGTTCCTCGCCTTTTGTGCCTATACGGAGCCTTTTGGCCCGCCTCAGTTCAGTTCCACCTTACCCTCGGGAAGCACGCCTGCAGCCTCCTCACCGCTGACATAAACAGCTGTTCCGCCACCTTTGGCCACGGTCGCCGCAGTTTGAAGCAGCAATGTCGATTTACCGATCCCTGGATCCCCGCCCATCAAGACTCCAGAACCTGGTACCAACCCTCCGCCTAGCGCGCGGTCAAATTCTGCTAACCCGGTGGGCCTGCGCTTGGGCAGCTCAGCCGGTCCGTCAAGGGGCACAAATTCAACGGCCTTCCCGCCGCTCGACAAATCATGCTTTTGTGAGAACACGGTTGCAGGCGCATCCTCAACCATGGTGTTCCATTCAGCACAATCGGGGCATTGGCCCTGCCATCTGTGCGTGACACTGCCACAAGCTTGGCAAACATATCTCTTTTTCGGCTTAGCCATCCCCTGCAAATACGCAGAACAGAGCAAGAACGCAATTGCCTTTCGCGTTTATCCCCGCCATCACGCTGATGTGCGTCAAAAAGAACTCCGCATTGCTCTGGTTTGTTACGGTGGCGTCAGCCTTGCCGTGTATATGCATGGCGTCACGAAGGAGATATGGCAGCTTGCGCGAGCTAGCAGAGGGTTTCATTGCGGCGGCTCTGACTGCGGCGGAGTTGAAACAGTCTATCGACGTCTGTTTCATCACATTGAGGATCGCGGCAGCTTAAAGCTGCGCGTTTTGCCGGACATTCTGACAGGTGCGAGCGCAGGCGGGATCAATGCGGTCTTCTTAGCAGAGGCGGTTCATTCCGGACACTCGCTTGAGCCTTTGACAGATCTCTGGCTTGAAAACGCGGACGTTGATCGCCTGCTTGACCCAGATGCCCGCCCCATGTGGCGCTTTGCCAAGTTCTGGGCGCAGCCATTGGCGTGGTGGGTTTTAGCACGCTCAGGCAATGCAGTATCGCAAAGCGTCGCAAAAGAAACCCGGCAGGAAGTTCGCCGCAAAGTGAGCGGCCTGGTGCGTGGACGCTGGTTTCAACCACCTTTTTCCGGCGATGGATTTTCCACTCTGCTGTTCGATGCGCTCGGCGCTATGCGTGAAACCACACCTGAAGCGCCATTGCTGCCGCCGGGTCATCCAGTCGATTTGTTTGTCACGACAACCGATTTTCGCGGGCATAGGGAAATGCTTCGCTTAAACTCCCCGCCGGTCGTCGAAGAATCGGAACACCGCATGCCGATCGACTTTCGCTCGGCAGCGCCTCGGCAAGGCGGAGTGTCTATTTCGAACCCGCTGGAACTCACCTTGGCTGCCCGCGCAACAGCGAGTTTTCCAGGAGCATTCCCGCCTTTGGAACTTGCTGAGATCAACCGGCTGGCTGAACGACGCGACCATGGCTGGCCGGGCCGAAACATGTTTCTTCGCCGTATCATGCCGGTCCAGTATCGCGCGGGTATTACGGACAATGTGGCGTTGATTGACGGATCGGTGCTGGTGAACGCCCCGTTCGGCGGCGCAATTGATGCGCTTGAGCGGCGCCCTTCCCAACGCGAAGTTGATCGCCGCTTTGTATATATTGATCCGCGACCGGACCGGTTCGGAGAAGAGTATTCCAAGCCGCAAGAGCCGGTGGGCTTCTTCGGTGCAATTTTCGGCTCGCTTTCAACCATTCCGCGCGAACAGCCGATCCGTGACAATCTGGAAGTGCTGGAAGAGCAATCTCGTGATGCGGAGCGCTTGCGCCGGATGGTTCAGGGCATGCGACCGGAAATTGACGCTGCAGTCGAAAAGTTGTTCGGGCGCACATTCTTTTTGGACAGCCCTACGC
>WTKI01000370.1 GCA_011524425.1 Altererythrobacter sp.
CGACACGTCTGCGAAGGCAAGCAAATCGAACGCGGACCGTTTTCGCCCATCTGTCGCTATCCTAACGCCTGCGTCAGCTGCTTCCGACGCCGGAATGATGGTTTCTTTAAGTTTGCTTGCCCCTGTCGCAAGCTTTTCTGCCTTTTCTTGGAATGTTGCGATGCGATGCTCGCCCACGCAACCAACCTCAATCCCAAATGGTGTTAGTCGCTGATCGGCGTTATCCGCCCTCAAAGACAGGCGGAACTCTGCCCGCGATGTGAACATGCGATATGGCTCGGTCACTCCGCGTGTCACCAGATCGTCCACCATGACGCCAATGTAAGAGCTGTCGCGCGTGAAGATAACAGGATCACGACCAAGGGCGTCCCCGGCTGCATTCAATCCGGCGACAAGCCCTTGTGCCGCCGCTTCTTCGTACCCGGTGGTGCCGTTGATCTGACCTGCAAGGTAAAGGCCGTCAATATCGCGAAGCCTGAGAGTTGTCGTGAGCGACCGTGGATCAACATAATCATACTCGATTGCATAGCCAGGCTGGGCAATAACAGCGTTTTCCAAACCAACAATTGAACGAACATAATCGTGCTGAATCTCTTCCGGCAACGAGGTCGAGATGCCGTTGGGATATACCAAATCGCTCGTCAGGCCTTCGGGCTCAAGAAACACTTGGTGGGACGTTTTATCAGCAAACCGTACGACTTTATCTTCGATCGAAGGGCAGTAGCGGGGTCCAACACCATCGATATGGCCACCATACATCGCAGAACGATCTAGGTTGTTTCGGATGATCTCGTGGGTCTTTTCGTTCGTGTGCGTGATCCCACATGAAACCTGAGCCGCAGACACCCCGTCAGACAGGAAAGAGAAAAGAGTTGGATCATCGTCCCCCGGCTGCTCCTCAAGAGTTGCCCAGTTGATGCTATCGGTTTTAATTCTTGGCGGCGTCCCCGTCTTCAACCGGCCCAGCTGCAACCCAAACTCGTCAATCCGCTTGGCAAGCTTGACAGAGGGATCATCGCCAATCCGCCCGCCAGGCCGGGAGACGTCGCCAATATGTATTGTTCCGCGCAGAAAAGTTCCTGTCGTCAGAACAACGGCAACTGATTTGATTTCGGAGTCGTCGGACAGGCGCACACCGCAAACCCGCTTGCCATCAAACAGGAAATCTACGACCTCGCCCTCTACCACTGTGATACGGGTGTGGTCCGATATCTCCGCTTGCATTTCACTCCGGTAAATCGCTCGGTCCGCTTGCGCTCTTGGCCCCTGAACAGCAGGCCCTTTGCGCCGGTTCAGAAGTCGAAATTGGATACCGGCCTTGTCCGCGACACGCCCCATAACACCATCGAGCGCGTCAATCTCTCGGACAAGATGACCTTTGCCCAAGCCACCTATCGCCGGATTACAGGACATCACTCCAATCGCATCAGCCCTCAACGTTACCAGAGTTACCTGCGCACCACGGCGCGCCGCGGCGTGAGCGGCTTCGGTGCCTGCATGGCCACCTCCAACAACAACGACGTCTGAATCCAAATGTTTCACGTGAAACATTCCTCTCTCACTGATCTATTTTCCGATGCAGAAGCTGGAAAATATCTCGTCGAGCAGATGCTCAACATTCACATGACCAACCAGGCTGTCCAAAGCACGAATAGCTGTGCGCAAATCATCTGCAACCAATTCGGCGTGGTCAGGGGCGCTCTTTAGCTGATCTTCTACCATTTCCAAAGCTGAAATCGATCGCTCCATCGCCAACCGGTGTCGCTCGCGAATTGCGACGCCCGCAGACGACGCACGTGTTTCAAGCGCAGACGTGATCTGGTCAATCAACTTGTCAATGCCATCGCCAGTCTTAGCCGAAAAGTCGCCATGGCCTATATCAGACTTCGATCTCGCAACAATGTCATCTCCGCAGGGATTGAGAACCAACGCAGAGCCGTCTGTAAGGATCACGCGAAGATCAGCATTTTTCGCCCGCTGCTTTGCCAGATCAACGCCGATCGCCTCAACAC